>JAJRQB010000030.1 GCA_024280485.1 Deltaproteobacteria bacterium | reverse complement strand
CTCTACGTCAGCAGATTTCTCTACGTCAGCAGATTTCTCTACGTCAGCAGATTTCTCTACGTCAGCAGATTTCTCTACGTCAGCAGATTTCTCTACGTCAGCAGATTTCTCTACGTCAGCAGATTTCTCTACGTCAGCAGACTTCTCAACGTCAGCAGACTTCTCAACGTCAGCAGACTTCTCAACGTCAGCAGATTTCTCTACGTCAGCAGATTTCTCTACGTCAGCAGATTTCTCTACGTCAGCAGATTTCTCTACGTCAGCAGTCCCTGCCATAGCAACTGAGGCTTTATTCGCGCGACTCGCATCAGTGTCGGGATCGATCTCACCATCGACATAGGGATTGAAGGACCTCTCAGTTCCTGGTGGAGTCAGCTTCCCTTCCTTCATCAGCCGATCTTTGGTCTCGGCGACCCGCGTCTCTTCCTGCAAAGTATTCTTGAATTCGTCTGTAGCACGCTTGAACTCGGCAAAACCTTTACCAAGCGAACGGGCCAGATCGGGAAGTTTTTTCGGACCGAGGACCATCAGTGCCAAAGCACCGATCAACAGCAGTTCGGTCATACCGATTCCAAACATGGGAATCCTTTCAATCTTAAGTATAAAAACGACGTTCAGACCCTACAAAACGTACGCCTGAATCTGCGCGAGGATAGCGGGTTGCCCTGCCCCCTGTCAAGCAGATGCAGGGGGCGAAAGGATTGACTTATCAGGGGGTTTGATCTAGCATTTAACCCTTGTACCCTACAATAAAAACGATAGGAAAATTGCTCAAATGAATCAGGATCAGATCAAGGCTCGAATTCTTCAGCTGGCCGAGGAAAATAACGCCCTGCTGATGGCACATAATTACCAACGTGATGAGATTCAGGAGATCGCCCATATCACCGGCGACTCCCTGGCTCTGTCGATCGAAGCGGCTCGCACCGACAAAGAGGTGATCATCTTCTGTGGTGTGCACTTCATGGCAGAAAGCGCTGCGCTGCTTGCCCCGGAGAAAACCGTCTTGCTGCCCCGTCATGACGCTGGCTGCCCGATGGCCGATATGGTTACTGCCGAAGGCCTGCGTGAAATGAAGCAGCAGTATCCGAATGCCACGGTTGTCACCTACGTAAACTCAAGTGCGGCGGTCAAGGCAGAGAGCGACATCTGTTGTACCAGCTCAAATGCTGTCAACGTGGTCCGTTCTCTCGACACCGACGAGGTTCTGCTTGTCCCCGATCGTAACCTCGGCCACTACATCGCCCGTCAGGTTGACAAGACCTGCCACATCTGGGATGGCTTCTGCCCGACCCACGAGCGCTTGAGCGTTGCCCAGATCGAGCTGATGCGTGACGCTCATCCCGACGCAGTTTTTATGGCTCATCCCGAATGTCCGCCCGAAATCCTTGAACTAGCCGATCACATCTGCTCTACCAGCGGCATGTACGAATACGCCGCGCAGAGCAGCGCCAAGACCTTCATCGTTGGCACCGAGATGGGGATCCTCTACCGCTTGCGCACCGAAAACCCTGACAAAACATTCATCCTGCCAAGCGATGGTCTGATCTGCCCGAACATGAAATTGACCTCGCTTGAGGATCTGCTTGAGTGCCTTGAGACCATGAGTCCAAGAGTCACAGTCGATCCACTGACCGCAGAGAAAGCCAGGCTCACCCTTGACCGCATGCTCGCCGTTCCGCGCGACTAAAAAACTGCCGGCGCATTCCGCCGCGCCAGATAGGCAGCTATGGATCAGGACCTCTCTCAGCACATAAACTATGCAACCTCACAAAGCCTGTTCGATGGTTTTGCTGACAAAAATCGACAACTTGAAATTCTCGGGTTGACTGGTTCGAGCGATGCGGCCTTACTCGCGCGTAGCCTCGGTCGCAACTCACGGCCGCTCTTCGTTGTCTGTTCCAGCCAGAAAGAGGCGCAACGTCTCGTTACTGACCTGCGTTTTTTTGCCCCACGTCCACAACGAATCGGTCTCTTCCCACATTGGGAACTCGGCCCGTACGATCCTCTGACCCCTCACCCTGAAATCGAAGCCAATCGGCTTGATGCTCTGGTTCGGCTACTCAAAGGAGAACTCGACGCGGTTGTCGTCCCACTGCGCGCCCTGATGCAGCGGGTTATCCCACGCCCGATCCTTGCAGGTCTTTCGCTGGTTCTCGAACAGGATGAAGAATACCCCCGCGAGGAGTTGCTACAACAGTTGCACAATCTTGGCTATCAGGCCGTTACACTGGTCGAGGATCGTGGTTCATTTGCTGTCCGCGGCGACATCGTCGACATCTTCCCGGCCGACGCACAGCAGCCGGTTCGTCTCGATTTTTACGGTGATTTCATCGAGAGAATGCGTCAGTTTGAACCCGCAAGCCAGCGTTCTCAGACCGGCGAACTTAAACAATTACGCCTGATTCCATCACGTGAACTCTGTCTCAGCGGTAAGCATCTCGAATGCCTATTGCAAAAGCTGAAGGAACGCTGCGATGAAATGGAACTCCCCCGCAATCTGCGCGAGGGGATCAGTGAGGAGTTAAGAGAAGGGATTCTCGCCCCGGGCCGTGCTTTTCTCCTCCCCTTTAACTATCCCGAACTTGAAACACTCTTTGACTATCTCCCTGAGGCAGACCTGATTCTTAACGATCCGCCAGCGATCGAGCAGGAGATCGATCTATTCAACAGTGAGATCCGTGCAGGAGAGAAACGACAAAACGATAATCAATTACCACATGCCCGACGCCAGGATCTTTTTCTAAATGCAGCTGAGCTCGAAACAGCCTTTGCCCACTACCGCCGCATCGATCTGAGCCGCCTGCAGGTTTTTCAACTTGATGATGAACGCCTGAGCTACCATTTCGACAGCAGTGGTAACGCTGACCTGCGCGCCAGTCTTGCACCCGGACAGGATGGACTGACTCCACTCATTGAACGCCTTGAAGCCTGGAGCGAAGAAGATTGGCGAGTGCTTCTAGTCTGTCGCCAACCGGGCCAAGCGCAACGTCTTCAGGAACTGCTGCGTGAAAACGGTTGGGAACTTCCAGTGCGTGAACAATCCTCACTCGAAAGATTGCCCGCCGGAACGCCACAGCTTCAAGTCGGGGACCTCTCTTCCGGCTTCCGCATGCCTCATGACCATCTTGTCATCATCACCGAAGAAGAGATCTTCGGTCAGCGTAGCCACCATCGAAAAAAAAGCCACAAGTCTGCCATCAAACTCTTCTCCAGCCTGGCCGACCTGCGTGACAATGACTTTATCGTCCACACCGATCACGGCGTCGGGCGCTACCTGGGCCTGATCCATCTGACAACCGGCGGAGCAGAGGGGGATTACCTCCATCTCGAATATGCCGGAGCCGACAAACTCTACCTGCCGATCGAGCGGATCGAAAAGGTTCAAAAGTTTATCGGCGGCGAAGGTGCCCAACCGCGACTTGACAAAATGGGTGGCCAAGGGTGGGAAAAAGCTCGCATCAAGGCGCGCGCCGCGATTGAAGAGTTGGCCCGCCAGTTACTCGAAATCTATGCTCGCCGTGAACTTTGTGAGGGCTTCGCCTTCAGTCCACCTGATCGCCTTTTCCGCGAATTTGAAGCAACTTTCCCCTACGAGGAGACCGGCGATCAAGCAGCAGCAATTAGCGATGCCCTAAACGACATGTGTTCGTCAAAACCGATGGACAGGCTGATCTGCGGCGATGTCGGTTATGGTAAAACCGAGGTCGCCCTGCGCGCAGCAGCAAAAGCAGTGCTTGATGGCAAGCAAGTAGCGGTATTGGTTCCAACTACAGTGCTTGCCCAACAACACTGGAAAAGTTTTTGCGGTCGTCTCAATGATTTTCCGGTAACAGTCGAGATGATCTCGCGCTTTCGCACCCCGGCAGAAATCCGTAAAGTCCTCGAAGGGATGGCGAGCGGGCGGGTCGATATCGTCATCGGCACCCATCGTTTGTTGCAGCGCGACATCCGTTTCAAAGACCTTGGCTTGCTCGTCATTGATGAGGAGCAACGTTTCGGGGTCAGCCACAAAGAGAAACTAAAAAGCTTGCGTGCTGAAGTCGACACCCTGACCTTAACGGCGACTCCAATCCCGCGCACCCTGCATATGAGCATGGCTGGTATGCGCGACCTGTCGGTCATCGAAACACCGCCAGTCGATCGCCTTGCAATCCGCACCTACGTCACCCGCTTCGATGACGAACTGATCCGCGAGGCAATCCTCCGCGAACTACGCCGCGGTGGTCAGGTCTATTTTGTCCACAACCGAGTCCAAACGATTCAAGCAATGGCTGAACATCTGCACCAGCTTGTTCCCGAAGCAAAAATTGGGGTTGGACACGGTCAGCTGCCAGAAAAAGAGCTGGAGCAGGTAATGCTCGATTTCATTGAAGGCCGCAGCAACCTGCTTCTGGCCTCGACGATTATCGAAAACGGCCTCGACATACCCATTGCCAACACCATCATCATTAACCGCGCCGACTGCTTCGGACTTTCCCAGCTCTATCAGTTACGAGGACGGGTGGGTCGCTCCGACCGCCGCGCATACGCCTACCTTTTAATTCCGGGCGAAGCCTCACTCACCCGAGAGGCCCGTGAACGACTCAAGGTATTGCAGGAATTGACCGAACTCGGGTCCGGGTTCCGCATTGCCAGTCATGATTTAGAGTTACGCGGAGCTGGCGACCTGCTCGGTGCCAAACAATCGGGTCCGATTGCGGCGATCGGTTTTGAGCTTTATACCGAATTGCTCGAAGAGACGATCGAGAAACTACGCGGACATGAACGGGAAGAGAGGATCGACCCGGAGATCCGGCTCGGACTTTCGGCTTTTTTCCCCGAAAAATACCTGACCGATCCGAACCAACGTCTGCAATTTTATCAACGCCTTGCAGGGGCTGAAGATGATCGTCAAATTTTCGATATCGCCGACGAACTGCAAGATCGCTACGGCAATCTGCCGGTACCTGGAGAGCTGCTGCTCGGCGTCATGCGCCTGCGTATCATTCTCAAACAGTTGCGGATCGAACTGCTTGAATATGATGGTCGCCGCTGGAGCTTGAGCTTCCATTCAAGCACAACTGTCTCACCTGAGTTGATCGGTAATCTCCTCAAAACAGAACCACAACGTTATAGTCTGTCTGCCGATTTCCGCTTGGCAATCCGTTGTGACCGGTGGCAGGGAGAGGAATTATTACGTGAAACCCGACGTGAACTTCAAAAATTTCAATCCGGTGGGGGTGCGTCATGACAGCGATTCTTTTACTTAGGTTCAACTGTTTTCTTCTACTGCTATGCCTCAGCCTGAGTGGTTGTCAAAAAGAGAGCTCCCCACTGATCGAAATCGGTGACCGCTCGATCACCCTCAGCGATTTTCGTCAGGAAATTAAACCACTTCAAACCGAGCTGGTCCTGCTCCCATCCGAACAACAAAAGCTTCTTTTGCGGCAATCTCTCTCCCAGCTCATCGATCAAGAGTTACTACTCGCTGAAGCACAGAGTCGCGGAATTGTCATTAATGATCAGGAGATGCAACAGGCGATGGCCGATCTGCGCGGCAATTACACCGCCGCCGAATATTTGGAAATTCTGCACAATTCGGGGCAGACAGCTGATCGCTGGATGCAACAACTTCGCTTCAGACTGCTGAGCTCAAAGGTCGCCGCCCGCGTCACCAGCGGCAAGAGCCTCATCGAAAGTCTGCAGGTTGAAGAATACTATCTACAGCACCTCGATGAATATCGACGCCCTGAGCAATTACAGGCAAAACAGATGCTGCTGGCAACCGAAGAAGAAGCGATCAAACTCCGCAACCGCTTATTGGCGGGAGAATCTTTTTCGAAGCTTGCGCGACAGTTTTCAACCTCCCCAGACCATGAAAATGGTGGAAATCTCGGTCTGTTTTCTCTGGGCCAATTTCCCCCGGAATTCGACAAAATTCTCTTCACCCTTACACCGGGACGCGTCAGCCAACCGGTTAAAAGCCCCTACGGTATCCACCTTTTTTTGGTCGATAAACGGATCAAAGCTGGAGTTCTGCCGTTGGCTGAAGTTGAATCAACAATTCGGCAACAACTGCAGTCGGCTGAAGAGGCACAACTCTACCGACAATGGTTACAAGAACTGCGTGAGAGAACTGAAGTACATATCGACTGGGAACAACTGGACAAACTCCACTTCAACAAGGCAGAATAGCGGTTTCATGAACCGACAAGCCGATAAAGGATATACCGCGCGATGAAAAAACTATTTCTATTTACCCTGCTTTTCCTGTGCACGACCACTGTCAATGCCGCAATGCTGATCAAAACAGTTGCGATGGTTAATAACGATGCTGTCACCAGCTATCAACTCGATAAAAAAATGGCAACAGCGATGGCACTGGAAACGAATCGACGCCAGCTGAGTCTGGAAGACCATAGTGCCCTGCGCACCGAAGTATTGAACAGCATGATCGAAGACCTGCTGGTTGAACAACGGATTCAGGAACTCGGTCTATCGGTCTCAGATCAGGACCTGGAATCTGCAATTGAAGATGTCCAGCGACAAAACAAGCTAACAAGCGAACAGCTTAAAACTGCGCTGCAGGCCCAGGGAACGTCCTATGCTGACTACCGCAAGGATCTTCGCAAAGAAATTTTGCGTTACAAACTGATCGCGCGGGAAGTTCGAAGTAAAGTTGAAGTCACAAAAGCGGAGATTCGAGCATACTTCAGTGCTCACGAAGCAGATTATATGACAGAGCCCACCTTACGCCTTGGCCGAATCAGCTATCCGGTAGCGAGTGACGCTGACATAAAGATCAAAGAACAACTCACCCAACAGGTTCAGATTGTCCGCCAGCAACTTCTCGGAGGAAAGCCCTTTGATGAGGTCCTTTCCTCTCTTGGCGGGGAGGCCGAAGGGGGGGATATGGGCACCATGGTCGAAAAAGAACTCAACCTTGAGCTGCACCAGGGGATTGTCGGACTTAAAATCGGCGAAGTTAGCGAACCGCTTGAAATCCAGGGGAGTATCTTCATCTGCCAGGTGCTCGATCGCACCCCAGCCAAAGCAGAACTCAACGAGGACATCAGCATAGCGATTGAAAATATCCTTGCCGCACAAAACAGCGAGAAACGCTTTTCAGAATGGAAAAAAGAGTTGCGAAAAGATGCCATCGTCGACATCCGTATTTAGCTTTTTTCCAAATTCTTGAACAAATTGACAATAGAAAAGGCCGGGTTGCCCCGGCCTTTTCTATTGTCAATTCCGCTTATTGTCACCTACCCCAAGGATCGGATATACTGGCTGATTGACAAGGAACGGGGATATTTAACAGATGCTACCACTTGTGATCACTATGGGCGACCCGACCGGGATCGGCCCCGAGCTAATCCTTCGAACTCTAAGCGCGGGACCTTTGCCGGAAAAACCTCTGGTGGTGGCCGGTGACCAGGGAGTTCTGTTAAAGACAGCCGAGCAGTTAGGGCTTGAGGTTCGTTTATCAGATAGCAAAAATGGTCGCAAGGTAGTCTCGGTTGGTGACAACTCCCTGTTACTGCAGCCGCTCTCGGAGCTCGACCCTGACTCATTCACTCCAGGCTCACCGGACACTGCCTGTGGCAATGCTATGGTCGATTATATCGAGTGGGCCATTGCTGAATGGCTGGCGGGCCGTGCGGCAGCGATGGTCACCGGCCCGATCAACAAAGCAGCAATCAATGCCGCGGGGTACAACTTCCCCGGGCACACGGAACTGCTTGGAGAACGTTGTGGTTCTGAGCGTGTAGTGATGATGCTCGCGGGTGATTGCCTGCGAGTGACCCTGGTGACAATTCACACTGCCCTTTCCAACGTTCCAGAACTGCTGACAACACACAAAATTCTTGAAACTATCCGTATCACCGACCAGAGTCTGCGCCAACAATTCGGATTGCGAAATCCGCGGATCGCCGTGCTGGCACTGAATCCTCATGCCGGCGAACAAGGCCTCTTCGGTGGCGAGGAGGAACATTTCATTCGCCCGGCGATCGAACAGGCGCAGCGTTCGGGGATAGCGGCCAGCGGCCCTCACAGTGCAGACACTCTCTTCTACTTCGCAGCGCGAGGTGATTATGATGCGGTGGTCTGCATGTATCATGATCAAGGTCTTATCCCGCTAAAACTGCTGCATTTCGATGATGCGGTCAACGTTACGCTTGGTCTGCCGATCGTTAGGACCAGTGTTGACCACGGTACCGCGTATGACCTGGTCGGTACCGGTCGCGCCAGTATCGCCAGTTTGCAAGCAGCCATCCAGATGGCTGACCACATGTCCTCTAGCCAGAAAGTCACCTCCTGCGATGATTGAAGAAATCCGCATCCGCGGCGCACGCGAACATAATCTAAAAAACATCAATATCGATATTCCCCGTGACAAACTGGTGATCATTACTGGCGTCTCTGGTTCCGGGAAGAGTACCCTCGCCTTTGACACTATCTATGCTGAAGGGCAACGGCGCTATGTCGAAAGTCTGTCAGCCTATGCACGCCAGTTTCTTGAGCAGATGGAGAAACCTGACGTCGATCAGATCGACGGTCTGTCTCCGGCCATCTCTATTGAACAGAAAACCACCTCCCGTAATCCACGCTCAACCGTTGGAACCGTCACCGAAATCTATGATTACCTGCGTTTACTCTTTGCGCGAGCTGGCGAGATTCATTGTCACCGTTGCGGCCAGCTCATCAGTTCACAAACCGTAGAGCAGATGGTCGACCGAATCATGCTCACCCCCGAAAAAACCAAGATTATGGTGATTGCACCGTTGATTCGCGAACGTAAAGGGGAGTATCGCAAAGAACTCGCCCAACTGCAGGCGGATGGTTTTGTCCGGATCCGGATTGACGGGGTCATGCATGAACTTGGCGAGGAGATTCTTCTCGACAAAAAACGCGTACACAGTATTGAAGTGATCATCGACCGCCTGGTGATCAAGCCGGGAATCGAAGGACGACTGGCCGATTCGATAGAAACATCGCTTAAGCTCTCAGACGGTCAGGTGCGTATCGAAGAACCTGAAGGTAAAAGTCAGCTCTACTCGGCCAAACATGCTTGTATCGACTGCGGACTCTCCTACCCGGAAATCACCCCGCGCATGTTCTCTTTCAACAATCCTCATGGTGCTTGCCAGGATTGCAGCGGACTGGGGACTCGAAATTATTTCGACGTTGAACAGGTGATCCCGGACATGACTCTGACGTTACGAGAAGGGGCTATTATCCCCTGGGACAGTCGCACCGGCTATTATTATCAGGCGATGCTCGAAGCGCTCGCCGAGCACTTTAAATTCAACATGAACACGCCTTTTGCGAAGCTCGATGAAAAGGTCCGCAACATTCTTCTGAAGGGCTCAGGCCGTGAAAAAGTTCGTTTCTTCTTCGACCAGGGGGAACATCGTCATCACTACGAAAAAGCCTTTGAAGGGATCCTGCCTAACCTGGAAAGGCGCTACCGTGAAACCGATTCCGATGCGGTGCGCGAAAACCTTGAAAAATACATGAGCATCATCCCTTGCCCGAGTTGCGAAGGCGCTCGCCTGCGCCCCGAATCTCTGCACGTACAGGTGGCGACAAAAAACATCCAGCAAGTCTGTGCAATGTCGATAGCAGATGCGACTGCCTTCTTTCAAGACCTCGAACTTCCACCCAAACAAGCGACAATTGCGCGACGAATCCTAAAAGAGGTCCGTGATCGTCTCGGCTTTCTGCGCCACGTCGGCCTCAATTATCTCTCTCTTGACCGGGCGTCAGGAACCCTCTCTGGGGGGGAAGGTCAGCGAATCCGGCTCGCGACCCAAATCGGATCATCCCTGATGGGGGTTCTCTACATCCTTGATGAACCGTCGATCGGACTCCATCAACGTGACAATCAACGTCTGCTGGAAACCCTGAAAAAGCTGCGTGATCTCGGCAATACCGTACTGGTCGTTGAACATGATGAAGAGACAATGCTGGCGGCGGATTACCTGATCGACATGGGACCGGCCGCCGGAGTGCATGGTGGTGAGGTTGTTTTCGCCGGGCCTCCACAAGAAGTCGTGGACTGTAAGGAATCTCTGACAGGCCAGTATCTGGCTGGTTCCCTTCAGATCGAAATCCCCGCAGAAAGACGTAGCAGTGAACGTAAAATTACCTTAAAAGGTGCTAGCGCCAACAACCTACAGCAGGTTGATGTTGAGATTCCGCTCGGGGTATTGACCTGCGTCACTGGTGTTTCCGGGTCGGGAAAATCGTCGCTGATCATCGAAACACTTTACAAAGCACTCGCCCAGAAACTGAACCGCAATCGAGAAAAGTCTGGCCCGATCAAGGAGATCCTTGGCCTTGAACAGCTTGATAAAGTGATCGATATCGACCAATCGCCTATTGGTCGTACCCCACGCTCCAACCCTGCGACTTATACCGGCGTCTTCACCGATGTTCGCGAACTCTATGCTCAACTCCCTGATGCAAAAATCCGTGGTTATAAACCTGGCCGTTTCTCATTCAATGTCAAGGGTGGACGCTGTGAAGCCTGTCGCGGTGATGGCATCATCCGCATCGAAATGCACTTTCTGCCTGACGTCTATGTTGAATGCGAGGTCTGCAGAGGGGCACGTTACAATCGAGAAACCCTCGAGGTGAAATACAAGGGGAAAAGTATTGCTGATTTGCTTGATATGACAGTAAATCAGGCCAGCCGTTTCATGGAGAATTTACCACGGATCAGTAACAAACTGGAAACCCTGCGTGATGTCGGTCTCGGCTATATCAAGCTGGGACAAAGCGCAACCACCCTTTCGGGAGGTGAGGCGCAGCGGGTTAAGCTGGCTCGTGAGCTTGGCAAACGGGCGACCGGCCGCACCATTTACATTCTCGATGAACCCACAACAGGGTTGCACTTTGCGGACATCCACAAACTGCTGGAAGTTCTCAACCGTCTGGTTGAGGCCGGAAATACCGTTGTCGTCATTGAACACAATCTGGATGTCATTAAAACTGCAGACCATGTCATTGATCTCGGTCCGGAGGGTGGAAGTGGTGGAGGTTTCATTGTCGCCACAGGACCTCCGGAACAAATTGCGCTTTGTGAAGAGTCTTACACTGGTCAGTATCTGGCCGGATATCTTCCTGCTCCCTGACCAGTCATCATCCATATGATGGCAGACTAAAAGCGTAGCGTTTCAACCACAGCATCTACCCCTGATAGTGCAGTTTTTTCACGCCAAGTGACAAAAATTGGCGGAGCCCAACCTTAATGAGATTTTTGTTCTCACCATATTAAAGGCGCTCTCACACTCAAAAGCCGCTAATCATTGGGCTTTTGTCGATTAGTAGAATAAAACAACTTCTAATATAAAAATCATATTTCCGGGAACGAGCTTTGCAGCATAGGAGATACGAACGTTCCACTGTCCTCAGGCGAAAAGGATCTTTATGTTGAAGAAGTTGACCTGCATGATCTTGCTCCTGGCCTTCACCAGCGCCTGTGCTCCGAGTCGCGCCCTGATCCAATCCGAACCTTCCGGGGCAATGGTTATAATGGACGGTAAAGAACTCGGTGTCACTCCGGTCAACTACAATCATAAGCTTTCATCTGGGCAGCAACACAGAATATCTCTTCAGCATCAAGGGTTTGAACCCGTCGAAATGACCATCAAAGCAGACAAGACCGACTCCCCTGCGTTCAAGCGCTGGCTGACTGCTGGTGTTGTCTGGAGCCCGCTCTGGATAGGGACTCTCTTTACTAAAAAGCTCAAAGAAAGTTACATGTTCGTCATGAAACGCACCCCACCACAGATGACGGCAAGCCTCAATACCGATACCCAAAAATAAATAAATCCTAAATCAATGAGACTTAAAACCGACCACTCTGGTCGGTTTTTTCGTTATTGTCCTCACCATTCCGCCGATTGTCCTGAGAACTTTTTGAATTTCTGACAAGAGTCGACTATGATTAAGTTGACCCCTGAAGTTCAACCTGGAGTCAGGTTCTTAAAAGGAGTGAGTGATGACAGGAAAAACATGTCCAAACTGTAAAGCAGAACTTAAAGGCAAATACTGGTGCTCGCATTGCAAAGCTGTCTTTAAGTGCCCACTCCCCGGCTGCGAAACCGATATCACCAAGCCTGGGGCGAAAGACTGTCCGCGTTGCGGGCTATTCTTTGAAGATTACCTGAGCCAACGTAAAATGTATCGTTGCTGTCCCAAGTGCAAGAAAAAACAGGGCCTTTCAGAACAGCAGTGCCGCTCTTGCAGGCACTGGTTTAACTGCCCGACTTGCGGCGACAAAATTCCGGCCAACACTCTCCTGACATGTCCAAGATGCGGAACCGGCTTACGCTAAGCATTCTGAACTCTGTTGACATAAAATAAAAAGCGGACCTGTCTAAGACAGGCCCACTTTTTATTTTTCTGTATTTTCGACAGACTCTTCATCGGTCTTCCGCACGGGAGGACTGCAGGAATTAGACATTCAGGTCTGAACCCCCATCCGCGGCAGAATCCAGCGATTTAACACAATCCAGCCCGCCATAATACCGAGAAACCAAAGTAGCTCCATAGTTATGTTCTCCCTTGTTACAAGCATAAGCTATCTATGCCTAGCAGGCAATCGTCTCTTTTAGAAACGATTGCCACTAAAAAAGACCGGCCCGAAGGCCGGTCAAGGAGGTAAAAACAGGTTCAATTACGGTAACCTGTTCGATGGTAATTTAATGATCGCTTTCAAGCGGCAGTAACCGTTCGGCAATAGTGTACAGCAGCAGACAGGTACTGATGGCTCCGATGACAATTGCAATTTCGGTCACTGAGGGGCTGTACTGTAAAAGGCCACCCACCAGGTCGGCAGTTCCTTCGCGCATGCTGACCAATTGTCCTGCGATAACCAGATCGTAACGCATGAAGAAGATACCGACAGTTGACGAGAGCCCGGCCATCATGACCCCATAGGGAGTGCGGGTCTTCTTGTTCAGCAGCAGGATGACCGGAATGGCAAGGCCGAGCAGCACCTCAAAGAACCAGAAATTGAATGCCAGGGGTCCGCTCAGAACTGCGACTGTCGCTTCATATTTCTCGGGCGGATGGCCATAGAGTCCGGGAATAATCTTCCATACCACAAAGAAGACCAGAATCAGCAGAAAGAGTGCCTGCAGCTTGCCGAGGGTGCCCATGAAATCCTCGTACTTCTGCGGCATCGGCTCCCCAGTCGTCTTGTGGTTGAAGTAAACGATCATACTGACGATCGCGCCTCCTGAAACCAGTGCCGAGACGATGAAATAGATCGGCAGGAACGAGCCATGCCAGTAGGGGCGGGCCTCAAGCAGACCGAAGACCGCGCCCAGATTTGAGTGAGCGGTGATCGCGGCGATAAAACCGATCATTCCCATGGCGAAGGCACCCTTGTGCATTCCCTTCATCAGGAAAAAGAGCTCAGCACAGAGCAGCACCAGGTAGAGGCCATAGAGGGTGCCCATCCACCAGATCGGCGAGGAGAAATTAGGGCTAATGATCGTGTAGAGCCCCATGCGGATCGGGTGGGTCAACTCCATGCCGATGGCACCGAAGCCACAGAGCAGGGTCAGTATCGCCAGGATGATCGCACGCTTGCCGATAAAATCGAATTTCTCAATCCCGAAAACGTGACCGAGACTCGAAACCAGGCAGAGACCGGTGCTTGAAACCACCAGAAAGACGTAGGTCGCAATCAGGATGCCCCAGGGGATTTCACGCGTGACGTTGTAGACTGCGGAGTGTCCATTGAGCAGTACATTGCCGGTGCCAACAATACCGACGACCACGCCGATGGCGAGCACCCCTACCCAGAGCTTGAAGCTTGGACGATGTTTTAACAGAGTCATGGACCGTCTCCTAAATAATGTAGATCAGATACGGCTTGGTTCCCTGAGATTCCTTAAGCACCCGCGATGGGTACTTAGTCAGAAGCTTGGAAACTTCGCTGCTCGGATCGTTAAGATCACCAAAAACCCGGACCTTGGTCGGACAGGTTTCAACACATGCCGGTTCACGCCCGGCGTAGACTCGATGAGTGCAGAAGGTGCACTTGTCGACCGCCTCAATCTCTTCGTTGTAGTAACGAGCATTGTAGGGACAGGCAGTCATGCAGTACTTGCAACCGATACACTTATCAGCCACAACGTGCACAATCCCGTCCTGGTTGACCTCGGTGGCCTTGGTCGGGCAAACGTGAGCACAGGGCGGATTGCCACAGTGCTGACACTGGCAGGGGGTAAAACTCTGTCCAAGGTTTGGATATTGACCACGGAGCTTTTCCTCACCCACCCAATTGCGATAGTTCTCAGACCCTAAAGGAACATCGTTTTCTGCCTTGCAGGCCACAGTACAGGCCTTGCAGTCGATGCACCGCCGGGTGTCGAGGACAATGGCGAAGCGTTTATTTTTCATCTTTTCCACTCCTTAACATTCTACCCCTTTAGGCGGGGCTGACTTCTACGAAGGTCTGGTGCATGGCAGCATTGCCGGAAATTGGCTCGACTTTATCCTCAATCAAGGCAGCATCACAGGCACCACGGTCAAAGATCAACGACTGTCCCTTGGAGATAACTCCGAAACCATGCGCCATATATACGCAGTCAGGACGAATTTTTTCAGTGACCTCCAGCTTGAGGGTCCCTTCTCCGACCCTGCTCTTGACTTTGACCCTCTGCCCGTCTCTCAGCCCCATCTTCTTAGCCGACAGGGTGTTCAGCCAAAGGGTATTTTCCGGCATGATGTCATGCAGATAGGCATTATTCGCCGTGGTTCCATGCGTGAAAATAGCGCTGCGTCCGACCAGCAAACGGAACTTATTTGCCGGGACGTCCTCATGCTTGGTATAGGTCGGGAGAGGATCGAGACCTTTCTTGGCATAGTTTGCCGAGTAGATCTCAATCTTGCCGGTCTTGGTCTTGAGCCGCTTCCCTTTGGTCAGGCCGTAAGTCGGCAAAACCTTCATGTAATGGACCCCTTTACTCTTCAGATCCTTCAGAATCTGGGGGTTCTTACTCACCTGATGGTGAATATGCTCATCCATGGTGAAATCGAATGTTTCGGCAACCTCGGAGCCGAGGCGCTTGGCCAGATTCTGCATGATCCAGAGGTTTGGCTTGCTTTCGAACAGCGGTTCAACACAGGGCTGGCGAAAAGCAACCACCGGCAGAATGCCGGACAGTGATTCGAGTGGATCCTGACGCTCAAGATATGTTGCCTCAGGCAGCACTACATCTGAATACCAGGCGGTGTCGCTCATGACGATATCGATGGTGCAGATGAAATCCATCTGATCCATCATCTTCAATGTTTTAGCGCGATTGGGGACCGACATCACCACATTCTGTTTGTAGATCATCATCCCTTTTACCGGGTATGGCTTGGCCTCCAGCACCCGATTGCGCAGGTTTATCCAGGACCCATCCTTTTCGGACAAGAATGCGGCACTGCCCTTGTCGATACGCTCGGGGACATCATCGTACCAGGGCGCCAGATAGTCATGCTTGACCAACTTGATCTTGCTGTTCGGCACCATGCCGCCTTCGGTATCCCAGTTGCCAATGATCGCGTTCAAAATTGCCATCGCGCGGCGCAGCTGGGTGTCATTGGTAAAGAATGAGGACCGACGACCCTGGTAGTAGATGGCTTTGGGAGCTGCCGCGGCAAACTCACGAGCGATACGGCGGATATCTTCAGCCGGGATTTCAGTCTCTTTGGCGGCCCACTCCGGGGTGTAGGGTTTAACATGAGGCACGAGCTTGTCGAACCCGACGGTCATCTCTTCGACAAACTCCTTGGCGTAACGTCCTTCGCTGATAATCACGTTGATCATTGCCAGGATAAACGCCAGATCAGTGCCGGGCTTAATCGGATACCATTCATCAGCCTTGGCTGCCGTCTTGGTGAAACGAGGATCAAGATATATCAGCTTGCGACGGCCACCATCTCCCTTAAGTTGATCGATTGAATCGGGAGTAATCAACGCCTCACTACGGTTGGCTCCGGCCATGATGATGTAATCAGCATTCAGCACATCCGGTGTTGGGTTGGTGCCGTAAGTTGCCCCGAACCCCTGGATGTTGGATGACAGACAGAGCGTTGGGTGCCGTACTGTATTCGGTGAACCAAAACACTCTGCCATCTGCAGGAAAAAATGTTCCTGGAAGGTCCCCTCGGTCGAAGCAAACATCACCCCGGCCCGAGTGTACTTTTCGGCGATTTCATTCATATTCTTCGCCACCAGGTCGAGAGCTTCATCCCAGCTGGCGCGACGCCATTTCCCTTCGCCCCGCTTACCGACACGAATCAGGGGGTACTTCAAACGATCCGCATCATAAATGACCTTGACCCCAGCGTTACCCCGCGCGCAGAGCATGCCGCGACTCTTGATAAATTCGGGGTTCGGATCGAGCTTGTGAATGCGTCCGTCACGAACCCGGGCGATAACTCCACACTTGTTGACACACATGCCACAGGCGGTAAAGACATCCTTCGTCCCTGCACCCTTCGATGTTGTAACCTTGCCAGAGCTGGCCAGCGCCTTGAGTACTGTCGTTTGCGAACCAACTGTAGCGACAGCCAGTGCACAACTTGAAGTACCCAGAAAACGCCGACGACTCAGTTTTTTATCGATCAGTCGTGCCACGTCAGACTCCTCTTCGACTTGCCGGTTTAATCTTAAACAAGACCTACCGACTCAACAATTAACCCAACAATATAGATATTTGAATGTTGCAGGGTAAAAAGAAGGGAGAGAGGAGAAAACTCCTCCCTCCCGAAATTGTATTTTTAGAACTTAATCGTCAGAGACGCATTAATATCATAGGCTGAATCTACCACCGGGAAGAACGCATGGGTCGTCATCGGCATAACCTCCTCAATCTTCTGCGGGGTGCCTACGACAGAGCCGCTACCGCTATACTCATAGTCATAGTAGAGGCCCGCCAGACGGATGAACATCTTGGGGTTGACATCAATAATGTAGTAGGCCTCACCGACATGGCCGCGGGTCGCAAGCTTGCTCCCCAAAACATCATCGCCAGCCTGGTTGAAAGGAGTCCAGTACTGCGACCCGTAGTTGTACTCAACACCGAACTTACCCATGGGAGCAGGAACCTGGACCCCGACGTAGGCTGAGTAACCATCGCGTTCGGTTTTGTCTGCTTGGTCGGCAATAACTGCACCCGTTGCGGGATCGAAGGTCGTGTCTGACAACAGACCGCCGAACATCCCCGCCTGGCCACTCGGTTTGGTCTGAGTGTAGCCGAAGGAACCGAACCATTTGATGCCATTCTCTTCATCGCGGGAGAAACCCAGACCAGCGAGCAAGATATCACCGATATTGTTCTCTGCCATCATCCGCGAGACAAAGGTGTTGGTCGCCGGGCTGAAATCGGCAACGGAAAAGGGCAGTACCGCAAGGCCGGTGAATCCATCGGTCACGTCCTTAGCCATGAAAGCGGTGGCCTGGAGAAAGGTCACACCATCGTTCAGAATGTCAATATTAAATCCACCCAGATGGGTGTCTTCAACGGCGGATTGAAATGCCAGTGTCATCAGGCTGCCATTATTGACATCTGACTCATAGCCCTGGCCGTAACAGAAGCGCACGACTTGGCCTTCGACACCGGTCACTTCGCCCAACTTATAACCGAGGGTCGCACCGTCAAAGTTGAAGTTAACCAGGTGACCAGAAGGGGTGCCACCACGCTTTTCGTTTTCACGAATGTGCAGCGGCGGGCCATAGGTCGAGGGGCGGCGGCCGATGGACAGGTAGAAATTGCTATCGGCAATACTCTTCCAATCGAAGTAGGCCCGCTCTACACGCAAAAAGTCACCGGTAGGATTCCCGCTATTAGTGCCGTCCATTGTGTAGGAGAGGCTATCCATAAAATGAACCCCGGTAGAATCTCCCCAGGTCTTGTACATATTGAGACGGCCGGAGAAAGAGACATTACTGGCCACCTTGGCTTTCATCCCCAGACGCAGACGGGTCGTGTAGCTGATGTCATTATCAACATCATATTTAGCCTGAACAAAATTAGGCATTCCACCAGGATTCGTATTCATCCACAAGCGAACATCTTTACGCGAGGTGGAATCGGCCTTAACCCGCAGATCACCGTACCAGCTGATTTTGTCGGTCGCAACGTGACGCTCGGCCTTGTCAAGCCTTGAACTGAGTTCGTCAAGTTGCTCTTGCAGCTCCTCGACAGATGCTGCCATGACCGTGGCAGGGGCCAGCAGCAGGACCATCAATAGGGTTAAAAATTTGTTCATCTTTTAATACCTCCTCAAAAAAAAGTTAAAATCTCTTCTCAACCACAGGTTTCAGGCTGATCAGAGTCAACGGCATGGTCAAACAGAAACTGCTGGACGTCCTTGAGGTCCTTCTCGGAAAATCTCTGGAAAGCATCAGGAGCTTTCTTATGCTTGTTCTTCTCGAAAAAACGGTCCCACTGCTTTTGGGTTTTAGACAGCGGAGTCAATTCGCCGCCTTCAGCGCCTTCTACATGGCAGGTTTTACAATTTTTCTTGTAGAGATATTTCCCCTTGCGCGAGTTGCCACCTTCGGAAGCCAACACTGCAGTTGAAGCAAATATCACAAGCATTAATACGATCAGAACCTTCATCAATTTCATTTTCTGCTCCTTCTTAAACTTTAGTAAAAGTCAGTCCCGCAAATGAGCGAATCAACATTCACGGAAGCCAATATCATTGCCTCCTTATTTTAGCAACAAATATCAAGTCAAATAGCTGAGTTCTGTGCAAAAGAATAAATATAATTTATCCTATATCGATATCTTTCAATATAGCACTATCAAGATATATGCCAATCTGAATAAATGAGCTAGTTCGTAGTGCCTATGCAGGTTAAGTCCCAAAAAACATGTACTTGCGCCTGCACCCTGAAACATTCTGTTTCTAATATTATATTCGCTGCAAGGCAATATCTCCTGCGCCTGCGGTTAGTAGACAAGAATCTACGCCATTTGAAACACAATGTCTCAGGGAACGTTTTGTTTCAATTGCCAGGTCTTCAGCAATAAAAAAGGCTTATCAAGAGCGGAAATAATGAAATATGAACGCAAAAAGGCGCCAGAAACCTCTGACGCCTTCTTGCTCAAAACAACCAAATAAGTGGCTAGCTAACTCCGTACAACTCTTCTTCTTGCATGCAGAACGCCAGCAGCATCCCTGCCGACCACCGATAAAGCGGTACCGAACCCTCTACCTGCAGCACCCGCTGACAAAACTGTTTGACCCAGGGCTGCAATAGAGTGTGACAAAAGTCGACCTGTTTCTGACGACAAGTATGGGCCATCGACAGATCATCTTCAGACAATGCGGCTATCTCCTTGCCGACAAGATAATAGAGAAATTCCAACTCGGTAGAGATGAGATCAGGGGGTTCGCCCCCCTCTTCGTGACTCAACCCTTCTCCTTCGTATGCCTGCCGAACGCAAAGAGTGGTCTGCCCCATCAACTGTCCCGCCTCTTCAAGATACACAGAACCATAAGGGGGCGCTGGCACGCCGCCATGCTTACTGATAAAAAGCTCTGTATAACCGACCTGAAGATCACTAAGCAGAGGCGAGAGATCGTCTGTTGGCGGCTCTGCCGACAACAGACCTACCACTGTGGCAACCTCTGCATCCAAATCTTCAATCAGAAAATGATCGGGGTAGCTGAAAATTCGAGCAAAAAAACGGTAAAGATCCTGACGCTGATGGTTCTCAAGCATATTCATAATCCCTTTATTTGAGCCTATCCCTTAAGGCTCGAGAAGTTCTGATCAATTCTTTGGCTCAATCAAGCCCAAGTCCTTCATCCGTCGCCACAGAGTGGTGCGACTGATTCCCAACTCCTGCGCTGCAGCACTCTTCTGCCAGCGACAACGCTCTAACGCCTGAAGTAATTCGTTACCTTCCTCGTCAGTCTCATCAACCTGGTTGTCAGCCCCCAAAACTCGGCCCTGCAGCACTGTAGGAAGAAAGCGCCTCTCAACTCGTCCGGTCGTGCTGGTGACATAAGCATGCTCTATCGCATTTTCAAGTTCACGGACATTCCCCGGCCAATCGTAACCCATCATCAACGCCATCGCCCGGGTTGACACTTCACCGATCCGCTCCTCGCGCGCATTGAATTTTTCGATAAAAGCCTCGACCAGCAGAGGGATATCTTCCTTGCGTTCACGCAACGGCGGAAGGTGCAGAGGGACAACACAGAGACGATAATAGAGATCCTCGCGGAAACGACCAGAGGCAACCTCTTGACGCAGATCTTTATTTGAGGCGGCAATCACACGGACATCGGCCTTAATTGTCTTGACTCCGCCGACCCGTTCAAACTCGCGCTCCTGCAGGGCGCGCAACAGCTTAGCCTGCAATGCAACCGAAGTATCACCGATCTCATCCAGAAAAAGAGTGCCGCTTTCAGCCAACTCAAACCGTCCCGGTTTATCTCTTATCGCACCGGTAAAAGCCCCTCGGTCATGACCAAAGAGCTCACTTTCAAGCAGGCTGTCGGTCAATGCTGCGCAATTAACTCTGATAAAGGGATGCGTACGGCGTTCAGAACGATAATGAATGGCGCGTGCCATGATCTCTTTCCCCGTGCCGCTCTCGCCTTGAATCAACACTGTGGCATCGGTCGAAGCGACATTATCAGCCAGCTCGAATAGTTCGATCATCGACTTGCTCTTGCCAACAAAGTCACTAAAAGAGAGGCTGTCGCCCAGACGTTGTTTGAGCTTTTCAATCTCTGAGCGATCACGCACAATCCCGATACAACCACTGATCTGGCCTTCTGCATCGCGCAACAGATCCGATGAAATAAAAGCAGGAATACTCTTTCCGGTGCGACTGGCTAAGGAGACGCGACAGTTCTGAATCGGCTTTTCGTTCTCCAGAGTCCAGCGCAAAGGGCAGTCGGTATCACAAACATTTGTCTGCAAAACATCTCGGCAACAAGCACCCAGCACCTCTTCTTCTGCGTAACCGGTCATCCTCTCCAAACTGCGGGAGAAGGCCGTGATCCGCATCGAAGTATCAACGGTATAGATTCCATCAGCGATTGAATCTATCAGAGACCGTGAACGCTCCATCTCAGCCTGTAAACTCGCCTGTTTTCGCTGAAGACGGGTCGACATTTCATGGATCACCGGAGCCTCACGAAATGATTCCAGAAGGGCCATGCATTGACCGTCATCGCCATGTAGTGGTGTCAACTCAACCACCAAGGGCAGACCGTCATCCTGACCTTCAATTTCGAGGCGATGAAAGCCTTTCCCTTGCAGAATGACCTCTTCGAGCGGACAGCTCTCTGCCAGAACCGAAAACCCGGTCGCATCATCGGCATGGCGACCTATCAAGTCACTCTCGACAGCCTTCAGCAAACGACAGGCCTGCCTGTTGGCAGCAAGAACCTGACCCTGAAGACTTAAAAGCAGTGCAGCCTGGGGTAGCTGATCGAACAGCTTCCTATCACCTAAAAAGTGAAGATCCATCAGCATGTCCACCTTAAATCAATATATATCATACTCCATATGATATGTTTGGTTGTCAACTCGGTCAATAGATTATTGAAATAACTTTGCCCACCCCTCCAGCAAACTCCTTATATCGCCAAAAAAACGACTCACATGTAACTACGGCCACCCACATAAGCTTGTGACCAATACTTAGTGGAGAGACTGGCGAACCTTACAGTCTTACCTGTTCGTGGTGCATGGATAAATTTCCCACCACCAGCATAAATTCCGACATGGGTCACCCGCTTCCCGCCATGGGTGGCAAAGAAGACAAGGTCTCCTTTTTTTAATTGAGATTTCCCGACTCTATTTCCCTTGGCGTATTGAGCGCGAGAGTTGCGCGGCAGATTGAGCCCATTGATCCGATAGCAGACCATGGTCAAGCCACTACAGTCGAAGCCTTTACGCGTTTCTCCCCCCCAGAGATAAGGCACACCGATAAAATTTCGCGCGGCATCTACCAATTCCTGGCGCAGGTCTCCCTGCCCACTCTGTCTAATTTCGGCTGCAGTATAGCTTTCGGGGATGACGACAAAAAAATTCCCGATGATCCCTTGCCGCCGCAAGCTTTCAGCCTGAGCGCGTGCAGAGGCATAGCTTGCATGATTACCGAAGCGGACCTTGAACAGTCCCACAGTATCTCGAAAGTAATAGGCATCGAGCCCCTTTTCGTCAAATGAACGTTCAAGTCGGGCGGCATTCTCGACTCGTGCAAAAGCACCCACCTGAATACTGAAACCCATTTTTTCGAGTGCGGACTGAGGTCCAGACGATACCGCCTGGCTTGTTGGAGCTTCGGCTATCAAACTGGCAATAAGATCAGGAGTGACTTGCGTCACAGTTTGGGCTGGATGGGGTAACGGAATAGATGAGGGGGCGGGGGTGCTGCAAGCGCTAAACGTCACCAACAAAAGGCAAACAAAAAAACGCCATGCGTTGGTATAGAGCACCGATTCAGACATCAAATCTCTTCGCTGGAAAAGGAACCAAACTGGAATCAGGTCATGCTTAATTCATAGCATTCTGACCTGACGTAGGGTCTACAGCCAACAGTTGAAGAGGATCTCAACTCTTCAACATCCGGGTCCGCTCCCGGCGTTCGGCAAAGTCGAACTCGTGGGTCATGCGCCAGACCAACTTCATCCGCTGCCAGGAGGTGAATAACCGACTGACAATGGCACTCCCCCCGGCAATTGCAAAGAGTACTCCTGGTATTTCGTCATAGTAAAAATGGTATTCACGCCGAAGAAAACCGTCTCCAGCTTCAAGCAGAAAGGCACTGATCGCGGCATAGCAGCCCAACCGCAAGGCGAGTTTAACGATCAACTGCGGGCGGATTAGACCGGTGGCAGTTTTATCGGCAAGCTTTTTCCAGCGCCGTTCGAACACCCCATGTAAACAGAAGGTTAGGCCGAGGAGACTGTCAACGCACCTCAGCAAAAGGTACCCCGCCAGCAGGCCCCAGAATATAGCAATAACGACAAGAGTGACACTCATGGAAAATCCTATGGCTAATATAATTTCGATCCCGGACAAAATACCTGCCATTACAGCGAAGGTCCAGCTTTTCCAGAAAGACCTTGCCGCAGAAGCTCCCCCCATGCTAACAGAGCGGGACTTTTTCAGGAACCTGCCGACTTTTGTCGATTCCCAGGGAGATCCAGACATGATCCATCTGACCAACATAAAAAAACAGCACGGCTCACATATCCTGTTCAGCAATGCCAGCCTCCAAATCCTGCCCGGTAGCCGTAGCGGGCTGGTCGGTCCCAACGGGGCGGGTAAATCGACGATCTTCCGCCTGATC
Organism: Deltaproteobacteria bacterium; assembly: GCA_024280485.1. GTDB lineage: Bacteria > Desulfobacterota > Desulfuromonadia > Desulfuromonadales > Geopsychrobacteraceae > Geopsychrobacter. The sequence goes on along the minus strand of JAJRQB010000030.1, from coordinate 140,132 downwards.
ACCGGTGAAGAAGATCTGGATGCTGGCGATATCAGCTGTGCCAAGAAGGTCGTGATCGGTTATTTCTCACAGGATGTCGGCGAAATGTCGGGCCGCTCAGCGCTGGCCGAAGTTATGGCCGCCTCAAGCGAGGTCATGAGGTTGGGAGAACAGATCACGGCAATGGAAGCTGAGATGTGCGAGCCGCTCGGAGATGACGAGATGACGGCTCTGCTCGAACGTTACGGTGACGCCCAACAGGATTTTGAACATCGCGGCGGCTACGATCTTGAGCCCCGCGCCAAGGCTGTCTTAACTGGACTCGGCATCGGCCCGGACGCCTATGACCGGCCGGTTGAGAGTTTTAGCGGTGGGTGGAAGATGCGCATCGCTCTGGCGCAGATTCTGACCATCAACCCTGATGTGCTGCTACTCGACGAGCCGACCAACCACCTCGATATCGAATCGATTGTCTGGCTGGAGAACTGGTTGGACAATGATTACAAGGGCGCACTGTTAATGACCAGTCACGACCGCGATTTCATGAACCGCCTGGTCACCCGAATCATCGAGGTCGACAGTCAAACCGTCACTACTTACGGCGGTAACTACGACTTCTACCTGCGCGAACGCGAAATCCGCCGGAATCAATTGATCGCCAGCCACCGCCGTCAGCAGGAGATGCTCTCTAAAGAAGAGGAATTCATCGCTCGCTTCGCCGCCCGCGCTTCACATGCCGCACAGGTGCAATCACGCGTTAAGAAACTTGAGAAGATCGAACGGATCGTAATCCCCGCAGAACAAAAGAAGGTCCGGTTCGCATTCACCACACCGCCACGCAGCGGAGATGATGTGATTGCGCTTCATAATCTGGCTAAGAGTTGGCCGCTCCCTGAAGGGGGAAAGAAGTCGGTCTTCAGCGGTATCTCAGGGTTGATCCAACGCGGCGATAAAATTGCGGTCACCGGGGTCAATGGCGCCGGAAAATCGACCTTCCTGAAGGCTCTTTCTAATCAAATTGAACCATCAGAAGGCAGCGCAACCCTCGGAGCCAATGTTGAACTCGGATATTTCAGTCAGCATTCGATGGAACTCCTCGACCCGCAAAAAACCGTGTTCGACACCCTGCAATATGCTCTGCCCCAGGCTTCAATCGGGGTGATCCGTAACCTGGCAGCCGCCTTTCTGTTTCGGGGCGATGATGTCGATAAACGGGTCGACAAACTCTCCGGTGGCGAAAAGAGCCGCCTAGTTATTGCTACCCTGCTGGCACGTCCGATCAACCTGCTGGTCCTCGATGAGCCGACCAACCACCTCGATATTCTATCACGCGAAGTTCTGCTTGAGGCCCTGAAGAACTTTGCCGGCACCGTCATCCTCGTCAGCCACGACCGGCACTTTCTGCGTTCATTGGTCGGCCGCGTGTTTGAGATCGATCATGGCAAAATGATGAGTTACGACGGGGACTACGAATATTACCTGCATAAGACCGGACGCGAGCACGGGGTGGGCTGAATCTGGTGTTTTAATGCTGATGAGCTTCTTGCAAAGTCGTCATCCTCGTGAAAACGGGGATCCAGGTTTTATTGACCTTTGGTAATTTCGGGATTCCCGCCTGCGCGGGAATGACGGCTATTCAATTATCTGGGAGGGGAATTGATAAAACGCTGATATTGGAAAACGTGGGGATGCTGCTGAGCAACTTCAAGGAATTCAGGGCTCTTCTTTTTGTGCCCGCGTTAGCTTCTCTTGTATTTGTTGCAGGTAAGCTTTACTTTTCTCAAGATCAGGGTTGTTGGTCTCTTCTTCAATTGCAACACATCTGCTGGCAAATTCAACCGCCTTGTCGAACTGCTCGCGACGCTCCCACTCATGGGCCAGATTCCAGCAAGTGATACCTTCGCCCTGCTTGTCACCAATTTCTAGACTGATAGCAAGGCTCTCTTTTGTAGTTTTCAACGCCTGATCATATTGGCCCCAGGTTATATAAATCTGGGCGATGTTGTTGAGGGTGACCCCTTCACCCTTTTTGTCACCGATCTCTCTACGGATAGCGAGACTCTCTTCTGAAGTTTTCAGTGCCTTCTCGTATTGCCCCCAAGTAAAATATATCTGAGCACTATTGTTGAGGGTGACCCCTTCGCCCTTTTTGTCACCGATCTCTCTACGGATAGCGAGACTCTCTTCTGAAGTTTTCAGTGCCTTCTCGTATTGCCCCCAAGTAAAATATATCTGAGCACTATTGTTGAGGGTAACCCCTTCACCCTGTTTATCACCGACCTCTCTGCTGAGAGCGAGGCTCTCTCCCAAAATTTTCAGCGCCTGGTCGTATTTCCCCCAGGCTTTAAAGATCTGCGCGATGTTGTTAAGATTAAGCCATTCGCCCTGCTTATCGCCGACCTCTCGGCTAATGACGAGACTCTCTTCAGTGGTTTTCAGTGCCTGATCGTATTGCCCCCAAGAATCATAGATTTGAGCTATATTGCTGAGGGTGGCGCCTTCACCCTGTTTGTCACCGATCTCTCTGCTAATAACGAGACTTTTGCGGTAATGATCGAGGGCTTCTGAGTTGAGCGATTCCCTGCTCAAACTATAGCCAAGCGCATGTTCAAGATCGCCCAGCAAGCAGGATGGCCGGGTGCTGATATGCTGCTGAGCGTTTCTCAAAACCTGCGCGGATGTTTGCCAAGCATGGCGGCGCTGTAACCAGTGGCAGAGGTCTAGCAACAGCCGGGCCTTCTCTTCATTATCTTCAGTCTGTGCAACCAACTCTTCGGTTTTGGTTATATGGGCAGAAAAAGCTTCTTGTTCTTCTGTAGAGATCGCCGCTACCTCAGGAATAACCGCAACCGATTGCCAGAGACCTCGGCTGTCGGTGACAGTTTGCTCAGTATCAAGCCAGTAGGTCTGCTGACGAAAATCCCAAAGATCCCCGGCGCTGAGCATAAACTGTTCGCTTGCCGCCTGTTGAAGAAACAGAACGATGCGCAGTTTTTCTCGGGCAATGCGGTCGCGGTGAATATTGAGAAAATGGAGGAAACTATCGTCCAGTTTCGGCTGAGTACTATCTTTGGGTAGGGTGACGATGAGACTGAGGGTTTTGTCTTTAGACGCGGCTGAAATCAGTTCATAGAGTTTAGTTTTATCGTGCTCGTCACGTTGGGCAGGGTCGAAGGACTGAACCATCAAATCCTGAGTTCTGATCGTTTTGCGCAGAGCTCTGATCAGATCAAGTTTATTGCTTTCGTGCTGATAGATGACCACCAGAAAAAGTGGACGCTCAGCCGAGAAGGCGCGAGATGCCTGATCGGCGAGCTGAGCGGCGAGCTTCGCTGTTTCGCTATTCTTCATTTTCTGCCGTCAGCTCAAGAATGTAAGGCTTAAGAACATGCCGCAAATCAAGCCAGAGATCACCGTTTTCATATTCGACCACTGCTCGCGCTTGCAAGAAAGATTCTATCCCTTCAATCCAGCCCTGTTCACTCTCATAAACCGCCTTGAGCGTTTTAACTGCTTCGCCACGGATCAGCGGTTGAAAATCCTTTTTAATGTCATTAAATACTTCTGTGACATCAGCCGTTTCAACCGTTGCGGCGTTCCGCCTTAACGCCTGATAAGCGGCATTCTGAATAGCCCGCGCTGTTTCGCGGAACAGACCACCACCGATGCGGATCAGTTCATCAAGAGTCCCTTCGGCAAAAAGAGCCTCCGGGTTTTCGATGCGACTTTCGATGAAGGTGCGCATGATTTTATAACCGGGGTCAGCAGGATCGAGTGCCGGTGAGAAAGATTGCTTCTCTTTTCTTTTGTAGATGTGGATTGCCGAAAAAGCATAGGTCTGATCATTCGGAATACGGCTTCCAGCCAGCGCCCTGAAATAAATCGGAATGGTGTAGATAATGGAGAACCGGGGACGAACCAGAGTGTCGTAGTTCTCTTGAAAAAGCCGCTCATGCATCGACCTGTGTGCGTCTGATTCGCCCTTTTCCAAATCATCGACAATCACCAGCAACTTTTTGCCGGTGCTGTTTTTCAACTCCTGAGCCATGCGATTCAAAATATCCAGCAGATCTTCGATCTTAGGTTCGAGAGTCTGTTTCTCTTCTCTGGTCCAATCCCGTTGAGTGCTGAGATGAGCCTTGAAATAGAGTAGCCAAACGTTGGCTTTGGAACCGGCCTCTGTTTTGGCGGTGTCTTTTTTCAGAAAAGTATCAACGACATCCCGGCCCCAAATTTCCAGCTCTTTTCCGTAGGATGGCTTCAACTTATGTTCTTTGCCGATTTCGACAAGTTTCAAGCCGATTTGGATCAGCAACGCATCATGGGTCAGGTTAACCGCTTCCGCACCGAAGTTCTGCGCGGTGAGAAAAATCGGCAGATATTGTGCGCAAATTTCATCGTCGAGACAAAGCTTTTGCAGTTCAGTGGTTTTGCCACTGCCGCGATGACCGTAAAGAAATGCGTGCAGGTGAGTCTTGTTGCGTTTTAGTTCAAAACTGAGTTTGTGCAACTCTTGGTCATCACGCGAGATATAGAAATCGGAATCAGGATCGACGGAGAGAATCGGGTCGAAGTTATCGTAAACCTGATCCAAATTTGTTGCCGGGGTTATTTGTGAAAACTCGAAATGCATATCATCCTTTTGACACATACTGGTTCCCCTCCATGAATATAAAAAGTATATTATATCTTTGTATTCGACAACTTATAGCAACACCGACTAGAACGGTCAATTACACCCCAATCATTGTTGCAGGAGGAATCGGTGATAAAATGCTGGGAAAAGTACGATGGATGAGAGAGAGAAAGGCCGGTATGAAAGCGTTTTACGCTAAATATGTGCAATAGTTCAAACATGACCTGGCACTGAGCAGTCCGCTCAATTGAATCATCGATTACCATTTCCATAATTATCAGTAGCCGAACGCGACTCTTTTCCGAAGATCCCGGCACCAAAACCAAAATCAAGGTAAACTGTAAATATTCATTGAGGTATTAGCCGACATACCAGTTTATGCGGAGGGACCGTTCTTCATTCTATTGCCGAAAGGTTGAAAGAGTGATGCGAAGCCTGCTGCTGATACTCAGTATTTTGACTCTCCTGCCCTGCGGCGTGGTCGCAGAGCAACAAACAACATCTTCGTCTGCCATCACCCTACTGTCCATCGATTCCGCAATCAATCCCATAACCGCAAAATTTATCCGTGAACAGCTGAACGAAGCTAACCGGCGGCAGGACGTCGCGCTGTTGATTGAACTCAACACCCCCGGTGGGCTCGACACCGCGATGCGTGAGATCATCCAGGCCGAACTCGGCTCAACGATTCCGGTGATTGTCTACGTTGCTCCGGCGGGCGCACGGGCTGCTTCTGCCGGAGCGCTGATCACTCTGGCGGCCGACTTTGCGGCCATGGCTCCGGGGACCAACATAGGGGCTGCGCATCCGGTTTCTATCGGTGCAGGGGCGCAACCCGACAAAACCATGGCGGAAAAACTGGTCAACGATGCCGCAGCCTACGCGCGCAGTCTGGCATTGCAGCGCGGCCGTAATCTTGACTGGGCTGAAAAAATTGTGCGCGAAAGTATCTCCTCCTCGGCCCAGGAAGCTCTGGAACAGCAGGTCATCGATCTCATCGCCGAAAACAGGACCGAGCTGTTAAAAAAACTGGACGGCCGCAGCTACCTCCGACTGGGGCAGAAGAAAACCCTGCTCACCAAAGATGTGACACTCATTCAGATTGAGATGAACTGGCGCCTGCAGGTCCTCAGCGCGCTGAGCAATCCGACCTTCGCATACATGCTGATGATGCTCGGCTTGCTCGGCATTTTCTTCGAAATCTCCCAGCCGGGTGTGATTCTGCCTGGAGTGGTCGGTGTCATCTCTATATTACTCGCCTTCTTCGCCTTCTCAACCCTGCCGATCAATTACGTCGGCCTGCTGCTGATCCTGGTGGCGGTGGTGATGTTCATCCTTGAGGTCAAGGTTCCATCCTTCGGTATGCTCACTGTCGGCGGGATTATCTCCATGGCCTTCGGTTCATTGATGCTGGTCGACAGCAGTCAGCCCTATTTGCAGATTTCGAAAGCCGTGATTGCCGCAACCGTAATGGTCAGTGCCGGGTTTATCCTCTTTGCCAGTTGGATGGTAGTGCGCACCCAGGGTCGTCCGGTAATTTTCGGGCAGGAAGGGATGATCGGCGAGCGCGGCACGGCGTCGAGCAATATTCATAACGAGGGACAGGTGTTTGTCCACGGTGAGTTGTGGCAGGCGCGGGCCACGGTTGAAATTAACCAAGGGAGCGAAGTCGAAGTTGTCAAACTACTGGACGGTCTGGTGCTCGAAGTGCGGGCAACAAACGAGGACCAGCAGAAGAGCACAGGGAAGGAGGCATAACATGTTTGGATTGGGATTAAGTTTGCTCTGGCCGGTTGCTTTCGGCTTTTTGGTTATAATTCTCGCCTCTGCGGTTCGTGTTCTGTACGAATATGAACGCGGCGTAGTCTTTCGGCTCGGGCGTTTCTCCTGCGTCAAGGGACCGGGGCTCAAGTTCATCATTCCGTTGGTTGACCGACTGGTCAAGGTCAGCATGCGCACCATCGCGATGGATGTACCACCGCAGGATGTCATCACTCGCGACAACGTTTCGATCAAGGTCAATGCGGTGCTTTATTTTCGCGTTGTCCACCCCGACAAGGCGCTGATTGAGGTCGAGGAGTACCTCTATGCGACCAGCCAACTGGCCCAGACCTCGCTACGGAGTGTGCTTGGACAGGTCGAACTCGACGAGCTTCTTTCGCAACGCGACAAGATTAACAAAAACCTGCAGGTACTGCTCGATCGCCAGACCGACCCCTGGGGTGTCAAGATCTCAAACGTCGAGATCAAACACGTCGACCTGCCGCTCGAAATGCAACGCGCCATGGCCCGTCAAGCCGAAGCCGAACGGGAACGACGCGCCAAGATAATCCATGCCGAAGGCGAATTCCAGGCATCAGAAAATCTGGCCAAGGCGGCCAAACAAATTGCGACCGAATCGGGCGCTTTACAGTTGCGTTTTTTGCAAACCCTGACCGAAATCGCCAGCGAGAAGAACTCAACGATTCTGTTTCCGCTGCCGATTGAGCTGATCACGCCATTCATTGAACGGCAGAAAAAACCAGAGAATTAACCGAACACCCCGGAACAGTTTGTTCCATAACATCACTTGACTCTAAGGTATATGGTTATATACTTCTAATTCTTCTTGGTTCGTCTAGAATCAACTCATGCCGGGATTGTTGTATTTTCTTTCTGGAGAGTCATTTGAAACCTGGCAGAGAGCAACCTCAATCGTCGCCACCAGCGGTATCTTTCACTGACAGCCGCACTATCGTCTACCTGCTCACCCTGTTGCTCCCGGTCTTCTCCCTGCTTGCGCTACTGACATTCTATCTCTATCAACAAGAGGCGAAGAGTCAGATACGCGTTCTTAGTGCCATGGAAGAGCATCATGCACAACAGATCGCCAACACCATTGAAAAAAATTTCGACTCAGTTTTTTCCGATCTCCTTTACTTGGCCAACCAGAAGCACGCGCTTCAACTGCTAACAGAAGAACCAACCATCCTGCGCGGAGAGATTGAGACCGATTATCTTCTTTTCAGTCGCAGCAAAAAGCTCTACGATCAGGTCCGGATCATCGACCGAGCCGGGCAGGAAATCATACGCGTAAACTACAATGCCGGCGAGCCGGCCATTGTCCCTCCTGCTAAGCTGCAAACCAAGACGCATCGCTACTACGTCGAGGAATGTAAGAACCTTGGTCGTAATGCCATATACCTCTCCCCCTTCGACCTGAACATCGAAAATCGCCAGATCGAGCTGCCCCGCAAACCGATGATCCGTCTCTGCACGCCGGTTCTTTCCGAGGCGAATGAACCTCTGGGCGTCGTTGTTCTCAACTACTTCGGCCAGAAGATCATCGACGATGCGTTGGCCGTCGTAGATATCGCCACTGCCAGTTTCTGGCTGGTTAATGCGCAGGGCTACTGGCTCAAGGGTCGTCACCCCGGTGAAGAATGGGGTTTTATGCACCCCAAGCGCAAACAACAGTCCATTGCGGACAGTTTCCCTGAAGAGTGGCAGAGCATCTCGACCCAAGACACTGGTCAGTTTATCAGCCCGGCGGGCATGTTTACCTTCACCACGATCACACCCTTTGATCTGTCCAAAAAATTTGTATTAAAAAAAGATCTGCACACGACTTATGCAAGCAACTACAAATGGAAAGCCATAACCCACATCCCGCGTGAAAAACTCGCAGGGATCTCTCAGATGATTCTGCAGCGGCTGTTCCTGATCGACCTGTTTGTCGCCTTGGCCCTGCTCGCTGGGGCATTGTTGCTAACACGAACTCGGATCAGACGAGATCAGGCCTTGGAGACTTTGAAACTGGCCCGTGCGGAGCTGGAGACCAGGGTTAGCGAACGAACAGAAACACTCTCGGAGACTATCTCCTCTCTTAAAAAGGAAGTCGTCAAGCGGGGCAAGGCTGAAACCCAGGCGCATAAGGCAAAGCAGATCTGGGAAGAAACCTTTAACTGCCTTACCGACCTGATCACGATCCACGATCCACAGATGGATATCAGCCAGGCCAATGTCGCCACCTTCGAAAAGCTCGATCTGATCCTCGGTCACCAGAGCAACTGCGACTGCAGGCTCTCTTTGCAGGGCTGCATCGGCGAGCATGAAATTTGTCCCGCTATCATCGCCCTGAGAGAGAATACTATCGTGCGGCGCGAGTTCTATGAACCGACCCTTAACGCACAGATCGAGATTCGCGCCATTCCAATTCCAGGGAAAGACAACCGACCAACCGGCCTGGTCCATGTCACGCGCGATATTTCGGAATTGAGAACCCTTGAAGAACAGATTCATCAGACCCATAAAATGGAAGCTATTGGCACCCTGGCGGGCGGCATCGCCCATGATTTTAATAATATTTTGTCGATTATGATCGGCAACGCAGAAATGGGCCAGCTCAAACTGCCCGTCGACTCCCCGGTTAAAAAACACCTGAAAAATCTGCTTCAAGCCTGCGACCGAGCTAAAAATCTGGTCGGTCAGATCCTCTCTTTCAGTCGCAAAGAGGGTAGCGAATATCAACGACTTGATCCCAGAACTGTCATTACCGACAGCACCGACCTCCTGTGCTCAACCCTCCCAAGTTCGATCAAACTGGAATTAGAGATTGCGGACGATCTGGACCAGATCAACGCGAATGCCACGCAACTACATCAGGTGCTGATGAATCTGATGACCAATGCGATTCAATCCATGACTCACAAGGGGCTCACTAAAGGCAATCTAAACCTGCGGGTAGTACAGACGACCCTCACCCCGGCCGATCTGCACCACCGCCCGCGCATGTCTGCTGGCGACTATATTCAGATCAGCGTTGCAGACAGTGGCAACGGCATCCCACCCGAGATACTCGAACGAATCTTCGACCCTTTTTTTACCACCAAGGATGTCGGCGAAGGGACTGGTCTCGGTCTGTCATTGGTCCATGGAATTATAGAAGGGCATGACGGCATGATCACCGTCGATAGTGCCATCGGAGAAGGCACCAGATTCGACATTTATCTCCCGGTTGCGAGGCAGAATGATTCAGAGCCGGAAAAGATAGCGTACGAGGATGCTGAGTTCAGAGGCAGCGAGCATATTCTGTGGGTCGATGATGAAGTTAACATTGTCGATATCGGCCGTTCGATTCTCGAAGAAGCAGGCTACCGGGTAACCACTTCGACCAGTAGCGTGGAAGCACAAATGCTCTTCGCCGAGCATCCCGATGAATATGACCTGGTTATTACCGATATGACGATGCCCGAGTGCACCGGCGCGGAGTTGGCTAAAAAATTACTCGCGACTAGGCCAACTCTGCCGATTATCCTCTGTACCGGCTACAGTTCTGCTATTACAACAAAGCGCCTCGAGGAGATCGGTATCTTCAGCTACTACCAGAAACCACTGACCCGGCAAGAGATTTTACTGACGGTAAGAACTGCACTCCAAAACCATCTCACACGCCAGCCTGGTCGTCCGTCAGATCAAGGGAGCACAACCCCGCAAGTCTCGTCACAAAAAGGCTGATCAAGGGTTTTGCCGCAACTACAGAGGTAAACCTTACGCTGCTCCTCGATCTCGAAACGGATCGGCAGCTTTCCTCCGCGATGATTGCCATCACAAAAAGGGAGATTCTTCGATCCGCCGCAGGTGCAGCGGAAGTAGGTTCCCGGCTCAAGAGTGATGGCAATCGGCATACCGGCATCGATATTGGCTTTGCTCATTTTCGCTTCCTTTTTACGTATCTAAAGCAGGGTAGTTGTCAACTGGCGGGATACGCTCCCCCCCGACTCGGTCAGAAACGAAATAACAGGGCCTCAGCCAACCACGTCCCCGCGAGTTTCGTAATCAAAAATATACATGACTGCTTCTGGAGTAAAGGGGCAGACTTCGAGCTGCTGAGTTCTGTCGGCAGTCTTCTTTTGCCACTCGATCTCCTCGCCGTTGCCTGTTCTGACTCGCTTCAGTCCAGTAGGTTTCCAGCGCTTGAGCACATCCCACATCTGTTCGAGATCAAGCAGCTCATATCCGCCAATTTCATGGCTGGAACGCGCGTTTTCGATAAAGCTGTCGAACAGTTCATAATCGGCAAAATCATTCTCGATCCGCCACCATTTGATGAATGCCTGTCCCTCTTCCTGACCCTTCGTGATACCACTAATAATTTCACCAGCCCTCATCGCTGACTCCTTTCCGCAGCCAGAAAGGACTGACGGCATCGGGGAGAAATTCAGGGCCGCCCGGCTACAGGTTCAGTATAGCATTTTACCCTCTTGGTCATCAGTCCCCAGCAACCTCATCATTTGTAGGTGAAGATCAAGATCTTAAGCGCAATGCTCTCCCGCAAAATACCCAGACAGTCTATACTTTGAGCAAAGCTTCATTTAGATTCGCCCGCGCAACAGGAGTCCCCGTGGAAAAAAGTTCCTTGAAAACCCATCGAAACTTCCTCAAGGACGATCTGCGCCTGCAGATCAACTTTCGACAGACTGACCAGAATCAGGGGATTGCACCGCCCCCTGTGCAGAAATCAAGCACCCCTGAACAACAAAAGATTGCTCTCCCGAACCGAGCCTCATTTACAAGCTTCAGCGGCACAGATCTGGTTGAGGCGATCATGAACCGCCAGAGCCATCGCCGCTTTAAATCAACCCCTTTGAGTCAAAGTGAGTTGGGCTTTCTACTCTGGATGACGCAAGGGGTTCGCAGCGAGTTACAACCCGGTGTCGCCTTGCGTAGCGTTCCCTCGGCTGGTTGTCGCCACGCATTTGAAACCTATTTACTGGTATCCAACATTGAAGGTCTTTCTCCAGGTATCTACCGCTACCTGCCCCTGGACCATGCTCTGGTTCTTGAATCTACCCCAGAGTACCTTGCTGAGCGACTGACCCAGGCAACTCTTCACCAGCATTTCATTGCCACAGCACCTGTCTGCTTCGTCTGGACGGCACTTCCTTATCGGATGGAATGGCGCTATGATCTCGCCGCCCACCGCGTAATCCTGTTGGATGCCGGACATCTGTGCCAGAACCTCTATCTCGCCTGTGAAGCGATCAATGCTGGCACCTGTGCGATAGCGGCCTATCACCAACCATTGATGGACCAACTTCTTGACGTGGATGGCGAAGATGAATTCACTGTTTATTTAGCACCCGTTGGAAAAGTATAAAGAGAGAGTGGCTACAAATGGAAAAGATCAACAAGCAAAAACTGCTCAATCTAATTATCGAACAGCTGAAAAACGATCATCAGTTGTTACTACAGGCCGCCACGGCAGCCCATGCGGCAGCAACTCACGCAGAGAACATCCCTGACAGCAAATACGAAACCCTCAGCGTTGAGGCTTCTTACATTGCCCAAGGACAAGCCAATCGCGCACAGGATATTTTAAAGACTATTGAAAGCTTTCGCAGCCTTGAACTTAAAAAATTTGCATCCGACGATTCGATCAGGTTGGGGGCTCTGGTTCTGCTTGAAGATGGAGAAAATCTGCAGCGCCAGATTTTCCTTGGGCCCAGCTCAGGAGGATTGAAACTGAAGTATGAAGGTTCAAAAATCATGGTGATTACCCCTGAGTCCCCATTAGGAGAGAACCTACTGGGGAAAAAAGTAGGGGACGAGTGTGAACTCACAACGGCAGGAAAACTGCGAGGATATGAGATTTTACAAGTCAGTTGAAACTATTCAATAAAGCGCCCTCCCCGGGCCACCAGATGTTCCCCATATTTTTTATCTACTTCCACAATATGTTCCAACAACCAGTAACGCAGGAGTTTCAGAAGCTGGCGTGCCAGATCTTCAGTGCCAGAGTCCGCCTTTTCTTTAAGTTCCTCAACGCTGTGAATTAAATACCGGTGAATTCTCTTGTGCTCTTCTAGTCCAGAATAACCATACTCGGCCATCAACTTTTCTTCATGCGCGAAATGGTCAATCGTATACTTCTCCAGCATGACTAAAATCTCCCCCACAACTTCACCGCCACGCTTGTCGCGTAGCGCTTCGTAGAGGCGGTTAATCTCTACGATCAACTCGCGATGCTCGTTATCCAGCGCGACAATATTTGTTGCATAAATCTCTTTCCAGGCAATAACGGCCATACCTCCTCCATAGAGCTTTTCTGATAGTCTCTCAGTTCACAATCTTCACACAATTTTTACCGGCATTCTTAGCTGCATAAACACCACGATCTGCGGCCTTGATTAAATCTTCAGGGGTCTGCATAGCTTCCGTTTTTGCGGCAAATCCAACACTAATACTCCCCTGCCAGACTCCACCAGTCACCGGGACAGTCAATGCAGAGATCTTCGCGTGAGTCAGCTTTGCGATACGTCTGACACCCTCTTCATCTGTTTGTGGGCAAATAATCAGGAATTCATCTCCGCCGAGGCGACAGACAATATCATCTGTGCGGACAGCGTATGTCAGATGTTTAGCCAATTGGCACAACACAATATCGCCGGCATCATGGCCATAATTGTCATTGATCGCCTTGAAACCATCGGCATCGATCATCATACAAGCTAACGAAGTCCCTTTCCTGGCCGATTCTGCCCATAGTTGTTCCAGAAGCTGAAGCGCGTGCCGACGGTTCGACAAACCGGTCAAGACATCAGTCGATGCCAGGTGGTCAAGCTTCTGATTGGCTTGTGACAACGACAGAGTTCGCTCTTCAATCTTAACTTCAAGAGTTTGATTTAATTCGCGTAATTGTTGGTTGCGGCTTGCTACCTGTTGGAAAAGTTTGTGCAGTGATTTTAGCAAGAGCCCGGTTGCTTTATCGACAGTCTTCTCTTCCAGAGAATAGGCGACTGCGGCAGAATGTCCCGTTTCAATAGCTTCAATCTGGCGAGCCAAGCTCTTGTCTGAACCAAGGATATGACAAACAAGCCAGTTCGCTAAAAACTCGAACAGATCTTTCCCGGCGTCATCTTTTGCTGATTTCATTTGATGGTGGAGGAGGGAGACCTCTTGAAGAAATCTCTGGTGCTCGTACTAATGGTGCTCAATGTGGCGCATATCGACGCCAGCCTGCCGCGACAATTTCTCTTCTTCTTCAAAATGGTATTGCGTGTAAGAAACCAACTCAGCAAAAACATTCTCAATGTCCTCAGAACCGACTTCATTCTGAGAGAGAATCTTCCCAAAATCATTCGTTATCTTGACCAGACGCTGATGCTGTAGATCAACCTCGTCAAGTCCGGTTTCAAAATTCTGATCCCATTGGAAAATATCCATGCATGTTCCTTACAAATAGATCGACGCAGCAATTGAGGGGCTGCATCAATAAATAAAGCCCCCAACTACTGCGTACTTACTAAATATAGCAAACTTCCATTTATTTTCAGTCAGAAGGATCAATTCCCAATATATTATTAATTCGAGCTTACTAGCTTTGTTAAAGCCTCGCGATCAGACTGAGTGAGCCTTATCAGCAGGGATCACCACCCCTTGCGGGCTGACATAATGCACTTCACAACGTAGTTCAAACCCGATGTTTTGAGCTACGCTTTTACGGACCTGTGCGATCAATGCAAGGACATCAGAAGAACTGGCATGACCTGTATTGAGAATAAAATTCGCGTGCTGCTGCGAGATTTCAGCCGCTCCGATCCGGGTCCCTTTTAAACCGGCCTCTTCGATAATTTTGCCGGGGGGACCGACAGCTTCGTGCATCTCACCAGTACTCAGAAACACTGAGCCGCAATTGGGGACTTTGCGGGGAAATTTGCGGCGGCGTTCGCGCAGATCACTAACCATTGCATGACGTATATCAGCGATATCCCCAGAGGGACATTCCAGTTCAACCTTCACTACGACATCGCCACGCCTCTGAAGCGCACTGCTGCGGTAAGAAAACTCACAGTCGACCGGGGTTAAGACCTGCGGGCAGCCATGGCTATCTACAACCCACACCCGCCGTATATTCTCGCCAATTCCTTTGCGCTGACTGCCACCGTTCATCAGAACCAGACCGCCAAGCGTTCCGGGAATCCCGCTACAGTGCTCAAGTCCGGCGAGCCCGGCGCGCATCGCCAGCCTGGCCAGCTGCGGGACCCAGACCCCGGCTTCGGCAGTGACGATATTCCCGCTGATTTTAATCCGGGAGAAGGCAGCACCTAACTTAAGCACAACACCGCGCACTCCGGCATCATCGAACAACAAATTGGTCCCCTGACCGATCACGACCAGCGGGATCTGCCTGGCTCGAACAAAGGCGATCAGATTCGAAACTTGTTCGGTCGTCTCAGCTTCAACCAGCAGATCAGCCGGGCCACCAATTTTCCAACTGCAATGCCTGGCCAGCAATTCATCCGGGTAGCTCTTGCCAACATCGAGAGATACCAGCTCGGTCAGTATTTTTTTTTCTGGGTCGCTGGTCAATTGATCGATTCTTTCATTGTAAAAAATTTCTGGCGCCTCCCCAGCGGGAGAGTACGAGTGTAACAAGGATAATCGGGAGATTGATAGCCTCTACAAGTTCCAGGTCGCAATGATATCTCTCTTGAAGATGCCATCACTTTATCTGTTTTTAGAATCACCCCAGACGCTCTGATCTCCCGCTACAACATTTTTCTATGTATAATGAACCAAAACAATCCGTAACAACCTAGATCTTAAGGAGAGAAAATATGACTGAAGCCAGTTGCAGTAACCCGGAAGAACACTGCGATCTCCATGCCTGCCAGTTGACCTACAAAGAGACCAACCCTGAGATCGACAAAATGTTTGAAAATCCCCGTTTCGCCTGTACTAACTGCGGAGTCAAGGTTCACGACGCTGCCAACGTCTGCATGCCGAAAGAGATCTGATTCTTTAGATCAAACAAAAAAACTCGGGCAGAAGCGATAAAAGCTTCTGCCCGAGTTTTCTACATCAATTTTTAAAAACAACGGTTCAGGCTGCAGCGCAACTCGCGACAAAACTCTCTTCAAGAGCATACGCGGCATGCAGGGTCGCGGTATTAAACAACGGCAGAGTCGTGTCTTCCGGCTTGACCAACAGCGGAATCTCGGTACAACCAAGGATCACCCCTTCTGCACCCTGCTCCTCAAGCTCTTCGATGATCGACAGATAAGCCGCTTTGGACTCATCGCGAAATTCACCGCGACACAGCTCTTCAAAAATCACCCGTTGCACAAGTTCGCGCTCCTTGCGCGCAGGGATAACAACCTCTACCCCATATTTTTCCAGCAAGCGCTGACGATAGAAATCTTCTTCCATCGTGTATATCGCACCGAGCAGGCCGACTTTTTTCAACCCCTGGCGAGCAATCTCCTGCCCGGCAGCATCGGCAATATGTAACAGTGGAACACTGATGTGACTTTCAATCTGCGCTGCGACCTTATGCATCAGGTTGGTACAGATCAGGACCATGTCGGCACCGGAATTCTGCAGTCCCGAAGCCGCAGCGCCCAACAGATCTCCAGCCTTCTGCCACTGTCCGCTAACCTGGCAATGCTCGATCTCTGCAAAGTCGACACTATGCAGCAGTATCTTTGCCGAGTGCAGCCCTCCGAGACGCTCCCGCACCCCCCGGTTGAGAAATTCATAGTAAAGAGTCGTCGATTCCCAACTCATACCGCCCAGCAGTCCAATTGTCTTCATCGTGCACCTCCAAAAGTGTGATCTAGCAGCAGTCGGGCTTTCCATGAACCGGCTGCCGACATCAAACCGCAAAATCTGTTTGCAAAACAGATACAGTTTTGTTAAAAATGAACCGTAACAGAAAAAATCAGGAGAGAATATGGAATCGCAAGACTTTCGCTACCGCCGGGTTGAAAAACAGATCATGACTCTGATCAACGCAGAGGCGATCCGCCCCGGTGACAAGCTGCCATCGCTGCGCAAGTTGAGCAGTCAACTTGGAGTCAGTATTTCTACTATCAGCCAGGCATATCTAGAACTGGAGAAAAAAGGTGTCCTCGCATCACGCGAGCGCTCTGGATTTTTTCTTGCTCCCAGGGCACTGCAGATGCCGGCACCTGCAAGCCGACCACGGCCGGCAATGGTCCCGACAGTCGGCACCCGCAATCACTTGATCCAGAAAGTCCTTGAAGCCTTAGGGAACAAGGACCTGCTCCCTTTCGGTGTCGCCTGCCCGGCCGAAGAGCTGTTGCCAGCCAAAACCCTGGCGCGACTGTTGAACAACAGCCTGCGTAACAACCCGGCTCAAGCGCTCGATTACGCCCCGGTAACTGGCGACCCCGAACTGCGCCGTCAAATCGCATTGCGTTCGCTCGAAGCGGGGATCAACGTCACACCCGATGAAATTTTGATCACCAGCGGCGCCATGGAGGGGCTCTCAATCGCCTTGCGAGCCCTGACCAAACCGGGAGACAACGTCCTGATCCAATCGCCCAGCTACTTCTGCTTGCTGCAACTCCTGGAAAACTGCGGCCTGCGCGCTATCGAAATCCCGTCTTCGACCAGCGGTATCGATCCACAGGATGTCAAACGCGCCATCGAACGCTTTACGATCAGTGCCGCTATTCTGGTGCCAAATTTCAATAATCCAGACGGCAGTTTAACTGCCGCCGACAAGAAGAGAGAGATCGTTGAACTTCTGGCAACACACAAGGTTCCACTCGTCGAAGATGATGTTTATGGCGAACTCTACTTCGGTGAACAACACCCGGGCAGTTGTAAATCTTTTGATTCTGGTGATGATGTCATCTACTGCTCTTCATTCTCCAAAACAATCGCACCGGGCTACCGGGTCGGCTGGATGATCCCCGGCCGTCATTACAACAAAGCCCTTGAACTAAAGACGACGACCAATATCTGCACGGCTACTCCGACTCAGATGGCGATTGCAGCTTTTTTACGTGATGGTTATTTTGAGCGACATCTGCGGCGACTGCGTGGCGCGATCCATAATCAGATGGAATCTCTACTGCTCAGTCTGCATCGTCACTTTCCAGGCGATACCCGCGCCAGCTTTCCCGACGGCGGAGCTTCGGTCTGGGCTGAACTCCCCACCGGAATCGATGCGGTCGATTTCTTCTTCAAAGCTCGTGAACTAGGGATTGGTTTGGCACCGGGAGCGATATTCTCAACTCAGGAGAAGTATGACAATTTCATCCGATTAAGTTGTACTGGCATCTGGAATGAATCGATGGAAAATGGTGTTCGAAAATTGGGCCAACTCGTTCAGGAATGGGGAAAGTAATGCCTGCCGTGACTATCTGCGAAAAGGGCTCCGAAAACTGACTAGCTTCGCAACCCTCTAAATAAATCGGGGCTCAATGTATTTCAATTACCCTCTGAGTCTGGTAGGGGCTCCTCAGGCGTTGCTATTTCTTCATCTGGGTCAGACCATCCTGGCTCGGCTCCTGGTAATTCCCCCTCGGGCTCTGACCATTCCCCAGCGGCAGCGCCGAGCTCATCATCGATCGGTTCATCTTCAAGGATCTGCTCCTCAACTTCAGCGGCCTGCTGAATCAGTGGAGATAGGCTCAAAAAACGCAACCCTCCCTCCCGGCTGTTCTCGATCAGGGTGAGTGGACCAGAGATCTCAGCCTTTATCTTTTCCACGGTTTGCCCCAAACAGGCAATAACCCCTTCATGGATCGCGGTCAGACCATTGATTTTTGGATTGCAGCTACTGAACACCTGTGCTTTTGATGCCCCCATCTCAGCCGTCAACTGCTCTTTCTCCTGTTCCAGCTTTTCCCTTTGCACGTCCAGAATTGACAAACGCACCTCAGCCGCACTTACAAGTGTTTCATCCCGTTCCTTGAGACGCGTCAGGGAATCCAGAACTTCATAGACTGAACGTAATTGACTGTCTATCTCCTCCAGTCGCTGTTGCAGATAATCAAAGCGATCAGCATCAGGAAAATAGACTCCGGCAATAAGTTGGGTGCGGACACAGGAGGTCGCCCCCAGAACCTTGGCTTCTATCCCATCCAAAGCCACGTATTTGCCGCCGATGATCGATCCACGTTCGACGATAATATGACCGGTTGCCTTAATCTGAGAGTTGCGGATTTCGTTTGACACAACAACATTGCCATAACAGGTCAGGGTCATCTGATTCAAATAGCTGGCCTTGAGATCACCATGACAGACAATCTGCCCGATGTCCTTGCCAGCCATGCTGCCAATTTCCATTGAGCCGCCAGATTCCAACCGGCAAGCTCCAATAGTCCCGGCAATCCGCATCCCTTTCGTTGCCTTGACGTTGAATTCGTCAGGTACATCCCCCTTGATTTCGACAAAGCCATGAAAGTCGATATTTCCGACCTTCAGGTCAAGGTCACCAGAAATGACCATTTCATCAACAACAGATAGGGTCTGTTTCTCAAGGACAGCTCGACCGGCTCTCTCAGCAATAGCAATACGGTCATCGTACTTCAGTACGACCCCGGCACCGGCAATTAACCCAAAAGGTTTTCCACCTTCCGCAGGAATCGCCAAACCGTTAGCTGTCACTCCAGAGACCCCGTTTTTCGGGGGATGGACCCTCCCCAGCTTTTGGTCCACTTCTATTTCCGTACAGGAGTGCAGGGTCCGTAAATCGACGTTGCCCTTTTCATCTTCCTCATATTCCGCCTGGTCTCCTGGAGCCTTAACCACCATTTCAAACCAACCATCTTCACCGCTTACAGGCGCGATCCCTGTTGCCAACAAAACATCCTGTTGCGCAACACCTTCAGCAGCTGTGGCACAAAAAGAATACAGATTCTCAAAATCGATAGTTTCTGTTATGCCATGTTGTTGAAGAAAGCTCAGTAACTCTGCCGGACATAAGACCTCAACCTCACCATTTTCGGTAACTGGCGAGTTTTCCCCGGATACAGGCTCTTCAGTCTCGGCAACCTCAGCTGCAGGCTCTTGTTCCTGGATAATATCGAGGTCAGCTCGACACTCCATCTGGTCGTTTTCCAACCGGAGCTGTAACCGATAACCAGGTCGTTTTAGCTCATAATTATCTGAGTCTTCTTTTTCGAGCACCATAAGGAACCTGAATAAAAACGCAAAAAATTAATCTACACTCATAAATATAGCTATAAACAGGGTTTTCGCAAGGGATCCAGCAATGGTTCTGCCCTTGTGGAGAAAGAACAGAGAGAAATGTCTATCCTTATGAAGAGATTTCTCAACGGGAATTAAATTTCGTCGATAGCGATGAATACAATCGTCCACTGTTTACTCACTATGCACAACGAAGCTAAAATAAACCTACGGAGGCGGATACCGATGAGTCCTGCCGTCAAAAGATCTCTGAAACTTCTACTGCTTATGATCCTGTTGATCATGATCCTCTCCAACTGTGCCACCCACGACGACTGGCACAACGCGAGTCGCGAATCAGCCGGTCTGGCTCCAGATCCTCTCACCACCAAAGAAGCTGTTTTGCAAGTCTACGCTGCCCCGGCCTGGAGCTGGCGGGGCTGGTTTGCGGTCCATACCTGGCTGGCCTCCAAACCAAGCAATGCTGATCATTATCGGGTCTACGAAGTGATCGGCTGGCGCTTAAAACGGACCGGATCAGTCCTCAGAATCGCAAAGGACCTGCCCGATCGTTACTGGTACGGCAAGCAACCGCGGTTACTCAATGAGCACCGTGGAGAGGGCGTCGATCAGCTCATTGTTGCGGTCGACCGGGCGGCCAGAGAATATCCTTGGGCTGAGGAATACGGCATTTTCCCTGGTCCCAACAGCAACACCTTCACCGCATGGGTCGGAAAACAGGTTCCTGAACTGCAACTCGACCTGCCCTTTTCTGCGCTTGGTAGCGGGTACGTGGATCGGGCAGATTAAATTCGCTATCATACCGAACCAAAAGTCCGAGTACCCCGGCATGAGGATGAGGCCTTTGTTGCCCTGTTCAAACGATCCAAAGGCCCCCCAAATTCGCTAATTCTCTAAAATATCGAAGAAATTTCTTGATCTAGAGTTCAAGACGCGGTAATACTTTCGCCCTTCGGAGTGGCGAAACGATTCAGGACGGTCCTTAGTTTTACACTCCTCAATTGCGAGAACACCCTCTACGATTCACTTCTGGGTATTTCAGCCCTCCAGGAAAGATAGACCATGACAGAATCTCAACCAGAATCTCAACCGCTCGGTTTCGCTGACCTCGGCCTAGCTCCCAATGTTTTCAAAGTCATCAAAGAACTCGGCTATGAAAGCCCCACTGCAATTCAGGCCCAGGGTATTCCGCCATTGCTTGAAGGACGCGATGTACTCGGTCAGGCTCAAACGGGAACCGGAAAAACTGCTGCATTTGCCCTGCCTTTGCTTAGTCAGCTCAACTTAAAAAAACGCGCACCTCAAATCCTGGTGCTAACTCCGACTCGCGAATTGGCCCTGCAGGTCTCTGAAGCAATCCAGACCTATGCGCGTCATCTCAAGGATTTCCATGTCTTGCCGATCTACGGTGGACAAAGCATGGTTCAGCAATTACGCCAGTTGCATCGTGGCGTACATGCTGTCGTCGGGACCCCCGGTCGAATCCAGGACCACCTGCGCCGTGGCACCCTGAAGCTGGACAAGATCCGCACAATCGTGATCGACGAAGCTGACGAGATGCTGAAGATGGGCTTCATTGCCGACGTAGAAGATATCCTCTCCCACGCCCCGGCCGAACGCCAGACCGCACTCTTTTCAGCCACCATGCCCAACGAGGTGATCGGGGTCGCACGCCGCAACCTGAAAGATCCTGTTGAAATTCGGATCAAGACCAAAACGCGCACTGCCGAGACCATCGATCAGTTTGTCTGGCAGGTTAAGGGGATGCATAAACTGGATGCCCTGACCCGGATTCTCGAAGTCGAAGAGACAGAAGCGATGATCGTCTTCGTCCGCACCAAAGTTGCGACCTTGGAGTTGGCCGAAAAACTTGCAGCACGCGGTTTTTCCTGTGCTGCCTTGAATGGCGACATGACCCAACAAGCACGAGAGAAGACCGTCGAGCGCTTTCGCGATGGCAAACTCGATATCGTAGTCGCAACCGATGTCGCAGCTCGCGGGCTTGATGTTCAGCGCATCAGCCACGTCGTCAATTACGACATCCCTAATGATATTGAATCCTATATCCACCGCATCGGCCGCACCGGTCGCGCTGGTCGTTCCGGCAAAGCCATCCTCTTTGCTGCGCCGCGTGAACGACGGATGATTGCCGCTATCGAACGTGCCACACGCCAGACGATCAAGCCGATGGGGCTGCCGAGTCGTCAGCAGGTCACCGACCGCCGCGTGAGCATGTTCAAGGATCAGGTCACCGAAGCGATGGAAGCGCAAGATCTGGAGTTCTTTGAAGATCTGGTCGATGGCTATCAGAATGATACCGATGTCAGTTTCCGCCGGATCGCTGCCACGCTGGCCTTCCTGCTGCAGAAAGATCGCCCTCTGCAACCCGAAGAGCGCGAGGAAATTCCATACCATCAGACTCAAGGCCGCTCTAATTCTGGTTCTAGACCCAGCCAGAGAGACAATGATACTGAACGTCAGCAGTACCGCCTTGAAGTTGGGCGTAGCCACGGCGTTGAGCCGGGGAACCTGGTCGGAGCGATCAGCAATGAAGGGGGCATGCCCTCTTCGATGATCGGTAAAATCACCATCATGCACGATTTCAGCCTGGTCGATCTGCCGAAAACGCTGTCACAGGATGTGTTGAACAAGTTGGGCAAGGCCTGGGTCCGTGGCCAACAGTTGCAGATCAAGGTCGATTCCAGCCGTAATCATCCTCCAAAAAGAAGAACCTTCGGCAAACCCTCTAGCGGTTTCAAGAAACCGGCCAGACGTAGAACCTGACAAACTGAAAAGCGTGAGCACCCTTTGGGCTGCTCACGCTTTTTCTTTTCAAATTTCAGATAAAATCCAGATTATGCCAGGGCGCTAATCTCTACACATTGGCTGCTGTTTCCCAGGACTGCGATCAGATCACCGGCTAGAAAAACAAAATCAGCTGACGGATTTGGGCTAAAGCTCCCCTCACGTAAAACACCGACGATCGAAACCCCTGTGGTGCGGCGTATATCCAATGCTCGAATACTCTGTCCCACCATCAGACTATCTTGACCCAACCGCTCCCAATTCAACTCGAGATGATCACGTGCATTTTTTAACAAACTGATTTCCAGGTGGTCTTTACCCATCTCACGATCCGGATGATAGTGATCGCGGCGCAAGGCATCAGTATAGCGCTGAATGACCGGGATCGGGAGTTTGAGATGCAACAAGGCCTGACGAGCGATTTCAAGCCCAGCCTCCAGTTCCGGAAGTATGACCATGTAGACACCATCATCATACAGCGCCCGCATCTGCTCAGCTCCTTCAGCCCGCACCACCATATTCAATGCGGGGTAGCGGTTATGAACCTGGCGCACAATTGCCTCGGTGTCGATAATATTCGGCAAGGTAATCAGCACTTGCTGAGCCACGCCAAGATTCGCTGCTTCAAGGACTATTTCCTGGCTGGAATCACCATAAATAGCCGGAAACCCAAGTTTCTTACATTCTTCGAGACGATTATGATTCATCTCAATGATGATAAAAGGGACTTCAACCTGGGTAAGAAGGTGCGCAATATGCTGACCGACCCGACCCCCACCGGCAATAACAATATGCCCATGTAATCCTTCAGGTGGAAGATTAACCGTCGCGATGGCATCTGCTCGAGAATAGCGGGATTTCAATCGATAGAGCGGCACCGTTAAGCCTGAGATCAGAGGCGTCATCAACATGCTGAGAATTGTTGCAGAGAGGATAAAGGAATGTTCCTCCCCACTCAAAAACCCACCAGAAAATCCGACCTGCCCCAGAACAAAGGAGAACTCTCCGATCTGAAACATCCCCAATCCCACGGCAAGCGGGACTACATTCCCATAACCGAAACATCTGGTACTAATCGCCAGAATCAATCCTTTGCCAAGGGATATCATCAATACCAATTTCAAAACTCCGACCCAGTTGTCCAGCAGAAAGGCAGGATCGAGCAGCATTCCAACCGAAGTAAAAAAGAGCAGACTGAACAGATCACGCAACGGAATTATATCACTGAGAGCCTGATGGCCGTAATCAGATTCGCTCAACACCATCCCGGCGACAAAAGCACCCAGGGCGAAGGAGAGACCGATCTGATAGGTGGCGTAACCGACTCCCAGACCGATGGCAGTAATTGAAAGAACAAAAAGTTCTCGCGAATTCCAACGCGCGATCCGGGTCAGGATCCAGGGTAGGATCCGCGCCCCGACAAACAACATAACCGCAAGAAATAGAACCCCTTTAAGTAGTGCTACCCCCAGCACTGGTAGGCCGGCCTTGGGATCTGAAACCTGTGGTAATAAAATCATCAGTGGTACAACAGCCAGATCCTGCACAATCAGAATCCCGACCATCACTTTACTCGACAGGGTCCCCATCATCCCCTGGTTCATCAGGGTCTTCAAGATCACCATGGTGCTCGACAGCGAGACCAAACCACCGAGCCACAGAGACGCAACCGGCGTCCAACCAAGATAGGTCCCAACCAGGAAGCCAAAGCCAATCGTTAGCAGAATCTGGAGCGGTGCCCCAAACAGAGCAATCAGTCTGACCGGGCGCAACTCCTTGAGGGAGAATTCAAGCCCGAGTGCAAACAACAGCAGAGCGACACCGATTTCGGCCAACTTTTCGATATCGTGCACATCGGAAACCGTAACACCGCCAGTAAAGGGACCGATCAAGACTCCGGCAAGGATATAGCCAAGAATCAACGGTTGCCTCAATGCGTGAGCAAGCAAACCCCCGCCAAGCGCCGCTAAAACAATAATGATTATATCTGCAGCGATCCCCATTTTTTGGCTCCATTCGATGTCATAGAGAACAATTCAGCCTTCGAAGAGTAACACAGGATAAGAATGCACCACAGTTGCTCTTTTTTACCTGAATCCATGGTGCCCGACAAAGAGCTAACTGGGGAGTGCACTGAAACCCGAACAGGCACAAGAGGTTTGGCATTCAACAGGCAGAAGATATTTCTGGATTTGCCAGGCTCTTCGCGTGATTAATGGCAGGAGTTATCGTGAGTCTAGGGTCGTCAAACGATCGATGAGGCCGCAAATCCGACCAACGAAGAGAAGGGGTTCCGTTGGTATGAATAGGGGCGCAGGCATGTTATACCCAACAGCCTACGCCCCATCAAAGTCAATTCCGCCTTCAGACGCAATAACAGGTTCGGCGACTTTCAATCAGTCGCTATTACCCACAAGCACCGTGACATTATCGGACGACTGGTTGACTACGGCGAGGTCAAGTCTCCCGTCGCCGTTCAGATCACCCATGGCCACAGAAAGAGGATTAACACCAGCGGCATAAGCGACCGCCGGCGCAAAGGTCCCATCGGCGGCGCCGATAAGCACCGAGATGCTATTGGAAAATGGGTTCACCACGACCAGATCATCGGAAATTAATCACCGTCCAGATCCCCTATAACCAGGGAACGAGGGCTAGCACCCACGACGTAATTGTCCGCAGTTGCAAATGTTCCATCGGCTTTGCCCGCAAGCACCGAGACGTTAAGGGACCTAAAATTCGCCACGGCCAGGTCGAGGATTAAATCACCGTCCAGATCCCCTATGGCCACGGAACGAGGACTTTCCCCCACAGCGTAATCGACCGCCACCACAAATGTTCCATCACCATTGCCCATAAGCACCGAGACGTTAGCGGAACCGGAATTCACCACGACCAAATCGAGGATTAAATCAGCGTTAAGATACCCAAGGGCCAGGGAAAAAGGATTGGTTCCCACGTCGTAACCGAGCGCAGCAAATGTTCCATCACTTTTACCGCTACCATCATTGTTACCCAGCAGCACCGAGACGTTATCGGACCCGGAATTCGCCACGACCAGGTCAAGGATTCCATCAGCGTTCAGATCCTCTGTGGCCACGAACACAGGGGCGGTTCCCGCTTCATAAATGTCCGCCGCCGTAACCGGCGCAAATGTTCCATCACCGATACCCACAAGCACCGAGACGTTATCGGAACCATCGACAATCAAATCATTGACAACGGAACCAGCATTCGCCACGGCCAGGTCGAGGATTCCGTCACCGTTCAGGTCCCCTATGGCCACGGAACGAGGGCTATCACCCACGCTAAAATCGCCGCCAGCAGCGAAGGTCCCAGCACCGGCTGGCAGATCCGCTACGGTCGCGGAGTCATCGCCACCACAGCCGGCTAAAACAAACAGACAAGCAATTAACATAAGCATGAAACGGATCATCATTATTCCCTCTTCCTTGGTTCAGTTAGGTCCCCCGTAAATCCGGGAGCTTTCCTTTTGTTCAAAATTGACAGGTTTGACGTGTCGGAAAGAGCAACGCATCCCATTACGCGCATGAGTATTAACTTTTTAGGCAAATAAAAACACCAAAAAAAAGAGCCGAACACCATTGGTGTTCGGCTCTTACAACGATCTGAAGGAAGAACTACTCAACCGCAGCGCAGTACCTTGGCTCCATCGGCAAACAGAACCAACACCTTGCGCGTACCGGCAAGCTTCTGGACCTGACCAAGACCAAAAGTCGGATGATTAATTAGAGCGTTTAATTTGTAGGTTGTATCCATCGAATAAGCGATTGCAGCACTTGCATTAAATGAAGGTTCCAACTCTTGCCATTGTTGTCGTTCAACAGCTTGTGGATCTGCTTTTGTTCGCCTGGTCGCCGGCTTTTTCGCAGCAGCTGTTTTTTTCGCAGCAGCCGGTTTGCGATATTTATGCGCACCATTACAGGTATTGCACTGAACTTTAACAGGAAGATCTTCAACCATGGCAACTATGGTGTGATTGGTCTCCTGACCACATTTAGTACATTTGGCCGCAATATAATCACCGGCCGACAGCGGGGCACTACTCATCTAAGGAACTCCCTTTGTGAAAAAAATAGCCAAACACGCCATGAAATACCAAGCAAGTCGCTGGTTTTCGAGGCAAATTTGACATGTCCGAAAAAGAAACCCGACCACACCCTCTATCCCGAGGCCGCACAATAAAATTCGCACGTGGAGCGGAAGAGATGATAGCCGGATTGATTTGTCTATACTAGCGGCTGAGCGGTAGAAAAGATAGCGCCAAAGGATTAAAATTATGAAACCACCCGAGGATCATTGGGCTTGATGACGTTGTTACCCGATATCTTCAGTTTAGGGTTACTCCATTGTCTTTGAGTCACCAATACCGCGAAAACGGATGAATGCCGACAGCAGGGTGGCCACCGGAATAAATTCCGTCAAAGGGAATAAGCAGTAAATTCCTGCCAGCAACGCCAAGGTTAACCGGGTCGAAGTTGCAATATTATAAATCGAACAAATCCACCAGCCGGTCAACCCACCGACAAAAAAGCCGCCAATCCCGAAGGGACCAAAACTCGACAAATCGACCAGGTCGAGAATCATTCCTCCAACCAGCGGCCCGAAGGCGCGATGCAGGCGTTCAATCAAAGGAGTACGAGCACCAGGCTGTGATTTTTCGACCGGCAACTGCGGTTCTTTCGGTTGCTCCGTCATCATTCCTCCCCACTCAGACATTGCTTATTTAAAGACACATGCGTTTAGGCCCGATGCTGTTCAACCACGCGACATATTGCTCCGGTGAGCCTGACCAGGTCCTGCTCATTTATCACGTAGGGCGGCATCACATATACCAGTTTGCCAAAAGGCCGCACCCAGACGCCCTGTTCCACAAATTGCGGCTGGATCTGAGCCATACTGACCGGCTCTCGCATCTCGACGACCCCGATAGCACCCAGCACTCGCACATCAGCGACATGCGGTAAGTCGCGGCAAGGAGCCAGACCGGTTTCAAGGCTGGCAGCGATTCTTGACACCTGCCCGGGCCAATCAGATTCCAGCAACAGGTTGATACTCGCACTGGCCACCGCACAGGCCAATGGATTCGCCATGAAGGTCGGGCCATGCATGAAAACTCCCGGCTCGCCGGAGGAGAGTCCTTCGGCCACACGGGATGTCGCCAGGGTCGCCGCTAAGGTCATAGTGCCACCGGTCAGTGCCTTGCCAAGACACAAAATATCGGGCGCGATCCCGGCATGTTCGCAGGCGAAGAGTTTACCGCTACGGCCGAAACCGGTGGCAATCTCGTCAGCGATCAGCAGCAGGTCGTATTGATCACAGAGCGCACGGACCTCACGCAGGTATTGCGGATGATAGAAACGCATCCCGCCTGCGCCTTGAACAATCGGCTCCAGAATAATCGCGGCCAGTTCAGGATGATGTTGTTCGATCAGCTGCTGTAATCCAGAGATATCCTGCGCGTCCCACTCTTGATCAAATCGGCATTGCGGAGCCGCGGCAAAGAGTTGCTGCTGGAGCAGGCCAGACCAGATCTGGTGCATACCGGTATCGGGATCGCAAACCGACATGGCGCCGAAAGTGTCACCATGATAGCCGTTGCGCAGGGTCAACAGCCTCTGTTTCTCCGGACGACCGCTACTGTACCAGAACTGAATCGCCATCTTCATCGCGACTTCGACCGCCACCGAGCCTGAATCGCTGAAGAAGACATGCTGCAGTGGAGCCGGAGTTAATTCAACCAACCTGCGACCGAGTTCCGCCGCCGCCGGATGGGTCAGCCCGCCGAACATGACATGCGACATTTTATCGATCTGCTCGTGCAAGGCGGCATTGAGACGTGGATGGTTATAGCCGTGGATCGCCGACCACCAGCTGGCCATGCCATCGATCAGTTCGCGGCCATCCTCCAACTTAAGCCGCACGCCACTGGCGCTGACCACCGGAAAGACCGGTTGCGGACTGATCATTGAGGTGTAGGGGTGCCACAGGTGCTGACGGTCGAAGCTGAGCCAGTCTTTTGGGTTGGTTTTCATTGATCAGTGCTCCGCCTTATTTGATTCAAAGTTAAAAAATAAGATCGTCGGGTTGCGCACCGACAAGCGCCCAAACTTTTGTCCACCCAAAAGCTTGGATCAAAATGTGCCCCGAACTCCTTGCCGCCATCAGGAACCATGGCGGTTCCCTGCGCTGCATGCCGATTTTGAGCTCACTCGAAAACTCGCCTACGGCTCAGACATCCTCGTTCGAATTCCTCAAAATCTCTATTCCGCTTCGGCAGCGTCAAACGGGGAGAGCCAAATCATATAGGGCACAGTCATTACTTAGTTGCATGGAGATCAGGAAGAGCAGGAATCGCCACAACCACAATCGGGTGATTTTGCCCCCGGTAGAAAATTTTTGCCAACCAAAATCAGCAGCAGCACTGCCGAAACGACCGCAAACGGCGATGAGTCAGATATTTCAAGCGGCTTGACCCAGCTAATAATATCGATGCCAGCTATCGAATAGAAGCGATTGAGCAGAAAACCGAAAAGTAATGAGCAGACTGCAATAGCGGCGAGATAGATCCCGGTCGCAGCGCGGCCGAAGAACCGGTAAACCACGGTTAGGGTCGCAGCATTGGTCGCAGGACCTGCAAGCAAAAAAACCAGCGCAGCACCGGGAGAAAGTCCCTTGAGAATCAGCACTGCGGCGATAGGGGTAGAGGCACTGGCACAGATGTAAATCGGAATCCCCACCGCCAGCATAATCAATAACGACAGAAATTCACTACCGAGATAGCGGGTCATAAAATCATCCGGTACAAAAAAAGTGATCCCCCCGGCTATGACAATCCCAAACAATAACCAGCCCCCGATATCCCCGAGTAGATCACCAAATGCGAAAGCCTGACCATCACGTAGTCGTTGTATTAACGCAGGTCTGTCGACTGAGGTCTCGTCTTCAGAAGGACAGGCGTTGCAGCAATCACTCTTCGCGACCTTGCCGGGGGTCACAGCAGCATCCGGCAACAGATTAATCAACAATCCGGTAACTGTCGCAGTGATAAACGCTGAGACGGGCCGCACAAAAGTCATAACGGGATCGAGCAGTGCCCAGGTAATTGCCACCGAATCGACGCCAGTCTCCGGGACCGAGACCAGAAACGCCGCTGAAGCTCCTTTGCTGGCGCCCTGTTTACGCAAGCCGATTGCGGCAGGAATCACGGCGCAGGAGCAGAGCGGCAGAGGCACGCCAAACAAAGAGGCCTTAAGCACCGATCCGGTACTGCTTTTCCCCAAGTGCCTGACAATCGCCTCTTCAGGGACCAGAGCTTTCAGAAGACCGGTCGCAAAAAAACCGAGTAAGACATAGGGCGCTGATTCGAGTAGGATCTGCCAGCATTCCGTTGCGATACCGATAACTATATCGAGCATGATAATAATTGTTCCTCAGCACTCAGCAGCATGACGCAGGCTGACTTCGACCAGAGTCTGCACATGACTGTCATCAAGGTTGTAATAGACGACCTTCCCTGCCTTGCGAAAACGCACGATTCCTCGTGCCCGTAACAGTCTCAGTTGATGAGAGATCGCCGATGAGGTCATCTCAAGCAGAGCAGCCAGATCACAGACACAGAGTTCAGTGATCGCTAGTGCCTGCAAGATCTTTACCCGGGTTGGATCGCCGAGGAGCTTAAATGTTTCAGCCAACTCAATCAACAGATGCTCTTCAGGCATCTGAGCCCTTGCCTGGGCGATACGCTCTTCATTGATGACGGTTATCAGGCAGGTATCTTCTGTCATGCATATCCTTAATTGAATAGTTGCTCAATCGTTTATGTATTATGGTTTGCTCCGATTCAACTTGTCAATATGGCGAGACCAAACTTATAGAGCCAGAAGAGAATGATGTCACAATACAGGCATTTGAAAATGTGAGATAGCCCCTGAGGATCAAGGCAGACTATAGGCGACCATAGAAAGAATATCTAAAGCGGGAGATGCTAGGAGACTGTTGATGAGATGGTCTCCTAGAGATCAGAACCGGGTAAGATGAACTGTTACGTTTTCATTTCGCTGTTGCTCGATCAATTGGCTGGCTTGCAGTGTCAACCAGCTGCTCACGACCAGCATCAGCACAAAAGGGATAATCTGAAGCAACAGGACTCGACTCAGTTGTCTCGACTCTTCACTTCTTTTTGTTCTTTCTGATTTCATAGCTGCCCCCATTCTGTCCTGAGTCTCTATTCCATTTACTTGTTAAAGTCCCTACCTGAGATATAACCATACCCGTCATCTTTTAAAAATGGGCAAATTCCCTATTCCTGGGTAGCCATTCTCCCCTTCTTCTTTTTTAACCCACTTAATTTCATGTGAAATCTGCTTCCGGCTGTAAACCAATTAGAATTCTAGCCTTTCAAAACGAACAAAAGGCCCATCTGGAATCCAAATTGGGCCTTTTGCTGTTTGAAAATAGATCCGATGGTCTGCTATACCAACTGCTCCTGATTCTCAGCACGACGAGCAGCTCCTCGTTTCTTGAGCATGTAATAGAGCACCGGCACCGCCATCCGGCTGAAAAGCAGCGAAGCAATTTCACCAAACATCAGGGCAATTGCCAGCCCCTGAAAGATCGGGTCGGCGAGAATAACCGAAGCACCGACCACCACCGCCATCGCGGTCAACAGCATCGGACGAAAACGCACCGCACCGGCTTCGACAACCGCTTCACGCAAGGGTAATCCGTGACTCATCCGCAGTTCGATGAAATCGATCAGGATGATCGAATTGCGGATGACAATTCCGGCCCCGGCCATAAAACCGATCATCGAGGTCGCGGTAAAAAAGGCTCCCAGCGCCCAGTGTGCGGGCAAAACACCGATCAAGGTAAAGGGGATGGCAGCCATCACTACTAACGGAGTGAAATAGTCCTTGAACCAGCCGACCATAAGAACATAGATCAGGATCATCACCACCGCAAATGCCAGCCCAAGATCGCGGAAAACCTCAAGGGTAATATGCCATTCACCGTCCCATTTGATGGATGGCTCCTCAGTCTGAAACGGTTGGTTGAGATTGAAAACTTCGACCCCGGCCTCTTGCCCGCCAAAGTCAGTCCCTTTGAGTTCTGCCAACTTGCGGTTGATATCAAGGATCGCATAGACCGGGCTTTCGACACTGCCTGCCACATCCGCTGTAACATAGATCACTGGCTTGAGATTTTTGCGGTAAATCGGCTGTTCAACCGGTTGTTCCGAAACCACCACCAACTCACGTAACGGAACCAGAGACGCCTGCGGGTTGGTGCTTGAGCGCAACGAAATATTCAACAAACCATCGACCCGTGCCCGCAATCGTGCCGGCAGTTGCAGGACAATATTGATTTGTTCTTTGTCGGTCGGCTGGTGAAACAGATCAATCGACAACCCCTGGGTCGCCATCTGCAGGGTGCGAGCGATTTCCCCTTCGCTGATGCCATTGAGGGCCGCTTTTTCCTTATCAACTTTCAGGACCAGGCGCTTGCGATCAGCCTCACGATACCAGTCGATATCGACAACCCCTTCGGTAACGGCGAAGATCTCCTTGACCCGCTGCGCCAATTTGACCCGCTGCGCATCACTGGCTCCATATATTTCCGCGACTATAGTCTGCAGAACCGGCGGGCCGGGTGGAACCTCGGCGACCGCAACCGTTGCGCCATATTTTTCGGCAATCCGGGCGATTTCGGGTCTCATTCGTACTGCAATAGCATGGCTCTGCAGGCTACGTTCTTCCTTGGGCTTCAGATTGACCTGGATATCAGCCACCGTCGGACCCTGACGCATAAAGTAGTGCCGGACCAGACCGTTAAAGTTATAGGGCGAAGACACACCGGCATAAATCTGGTAATCGGTGGTCGCAGAATCCTTGCTCACCACCTCGGCCATCTCACGCGCCACCCGACTGGTCTGTTCCAGGGTTGAGCCCTCTGGCATATTGAGAATCACCTGAAACTCACTCTTGTTGTCGAAGGGCAACATCTTGACCTTGACCATGCCGAAATAGACCATCGAGCAACTGGCCAGCAGCAGGATAATTATGCCGCCGAAAAAAATCGAGCGCCAGAAACCACTGGCCAATAGCGGATCCATGACCCGGTGGTAGAGCCGGGTGAAAAAATCATCCGGCACCTGGTCATGATCGCCTTCTTCACCGTCCGAATCGTTTTCTCTGCGCAGCAGTTTAACCGCAGCCCAGGGGGTAACGGTAAAAGCGATTATCATTGAAAAAATCATCGCCACCGACGACCCGATCGGAATCGGCCGCATATAGGGGCCCATCAATCCACCGACAAAGGCCATCGGTAGAATCGCGGCAATGACCGCCAGGGTCGCAAGAATTGTCGGGTTGCCAACCTCGGCCACTGCTTCGACAGCGATCGTTATCGACGACTTGTTACGTGCACCGGGCAAGCGCATGTGCCGCACGATATTTTCAACCACCACGATCGCATCATCAACCAGAATCCCGATCGAAAAAATCAGAGCGAAGAGGGTGATCCGGTTCAGGGTATAGCCGTAGAGATAGAAGACCAGCAGGGTCAGGGCCAGGGTTGAGGGGATGGCCAGCATGACCACCAGAGATTCTCGCCAGCCAAGGAAAAAGAGGATCAGCAGCGCAACGCCAAAGACCGCAATCCCCATGTGCAATAGCAGCTCATTCGATTTAGCGGCTGCAGTCTCACCATAGTTTCGAGTTACGCTGACCTCGATATCCGCCGGGATGAGAGTCCCTTTGAGACCGTCTATCTTGGCCAATACTTCATCGACGACATTAATCGCATTGGCACCAGGTCGCTTGGCCACCGACAGAGTGACTGCGGGCTCTTCCTGCTGACCCGGCTCACCGAAGAAGACATAATTATCCGGTTCCTCCGGACCGTCAAGAATCCGAGCGACATCGGTAAGGTAGACCGGGTGGTCACCATAGACGCCAACGACAATCCGACCGATCTCCTCGGCACTGCTGAGGAAGCTGCCGGTCTGTAGCAGAATTTGCTGATTGAGGGATTCGAGTTTGCCGGTATAACTCTGACTGTTGGCCTGTTTCAGCACCGGGATCAATTGATTGGGAGTCAGGTTCCGTGCGGCCAGAAGGAGTGGGTCAAATTCGATCCGCACCTGCCGCTTGGTACCGCCGATCAACGTGGTTTCGGCAACATTGAAAATATTCTTGATCTCATCATCACCCTGGGCCGCCAGCCGCCGCAGAATATAATGATCATATTTGTCACTGTGAAAGGTCAGAGCCAGAATCGGCACATCGTCGATGGTATGGGGCTTAATCAGTGGCGGTGAAACGCCAAGCGGGATCCGGTCAAAATTGGTCGCAAGTTTCTGGTTGAGCCGGACAATCGAGGTTTCAAGATCCTCGCCGACATAAAAACGGACCACCAGCAGGCTCTGTCCCGCCATTGAGGTCGAATAAACATATTCAACTCCCGGCAATTCGTAGAGCAACTTTTCCATCGGGATCGAAACCAGTTGCTCGATCTCGGCAGGAGTGGCACCGGCCATACTGACCATGACATCGATCATCGGCACCTTGATCTGTGGCTCTTCTTCGCGTGGCAGCAAGGTGATCGCCATAAATCCGAGCAGCAGCGAGACGATAATCGCCAGCGGCGTCAACCGCGAGCTGACGAATGCGGCGGCCAACCGTCCTGCAAATCCGGGATTATCCATGATCGACTTTTTCATTGGGTCAGACCTGCCTCGACAACTTCAAGCGGTTGACCGTCGAGCAACAGACCCTCGCTCGCGACAACAACCTGATCACCCGACCGCAGTCCGGAGAGAATCTCGATCCGGTCAGCATAGCTTGAGCCACTGCGCACCAGGCGCATACGAACAAATCCCTGATCAGCAACAAAAACCTGCTCCATCTGTCCGTTCTGATGCAAAGCCGCCTTCGGGATCAACAGTGTCTGTGCCCCCTTTTCGGCCAACGATACCCGTGCAAACTGGCCACTACGCAAGAGCGGGTTGTCAGCCAACGTCAGCTTAACCTGGGTGCTGCGTGATACCGGATCGACGGTTGGTGAGATTTCACTGATCTGTGCTTCGGTAGACAAACCAACCGCTGGCACGTTTACCAGCAGAAAACTATCGAGTTTCAACCCCTGAGACAAAGCCTCGGGAATCTGTACCACAACCTCAAGGGCCCCTGAGTTTTCCAACTTGAGCAGCGCGCTGCCGGGAGAAGCCAGATCCCCGACTTCGACCAACTTATGGGTAACCGTGGCGGCGAAGGGGGCCCGGACCCGGGTATAGTCGTGCATCGCTTTTGCTTCGCGGTAGGCCGCTTCACTGATCTGCACCAGTTCTGCCAGGGATTTTACCTTCTCTCTGGTTGAGGCGTTGACCTGCTGCAGCTTGGTTTCACGCTCAAAATTGCGCCTGGCTTGTGAGAGTTGGGTTTCAGCCTGACGTACCCTGGCGCTGATTTCAGCGGCACGAACCCGCACCAGCAGATCGCCCTTTTTAACCTTTGAGCCAACATGCACCGGCATCTCGACCACCTGACCGCTCACACGTGCCGAAATCAGGGCCTGCTCGATCGCCTGAAGCGTTCCGGCAACTTCAACCTGAAAGGGCACCGCGCTCAGCGATAGAGTTTCAACCTGCACCCGTGCTTGTGGCAGGGTTGAAATAACAGCCTTTCCAGCGGGCTCATTGCAACCAGCAACTCCGAGAAAAAGAAGAAAAGACCAGAGAGTAAACATTTTTTGTTTCAGCAACATCATTGCGTCTCCACTGATGAGGTCAAATTTGAAGTAAACTGTGGTAACCCGACCGCGCGTCGTAAGTCGGCAATCGCTATTTGCACGGCAGAGGTCGCAACGGCATAGCGCACACGAGCATCGGTGAGCCTCGATTCAATATCAATCAGATCGGAGGCCAGAATCACCCCTTCCTTGAACCGGGCACGACTCAATTGTTCGCTCTCAAGTGCCTGTTCAACCATCTTCTTAGTGACCAGCTTCCGTTGTTGCGCCTGACTCAACGCCAACTCAGCCTGTTTGAGCTCAAGGTTAAGCGCCAGCTCCAGCTTCCTCAACTCAGCCCGTAAAGTTCCGAGTCGAGCCTCAGCCTGAGAAATATCTGCTGCGGAACTATGACCATCAAAAAGCTTAAAGTTCAGGTTGAGACCAGCGGCCCAGGAATCTCCATTGCCATCCAAGACAGCCCCATGATCAAACTGATAAGAAGCAAACCCGTCAACCGTTGGTCGTCTGCTCCCCCGCGCACCGCTCAACTTTGCTTCAGCGACCCGCAATGCTGCTCGCATCCGCTGTAACTCTGGGCGTTGCGCAGGACTGCGGATCTCCGGTGGGACAGGACTCGGCTGTGAGATGGTTACAAGCTTGACTTCTCCAGCGGATAAACCGAGCAGTGTCAAAAAGATCTGCTTTGAAAGTTCGAGATTATGTGAAGCCTGAATTTGACTTTCGAGGATTCGCGACTCCTGAACTTCGAGGTTCAAAAGATCGATCTTAAGCAGATCCCCCGCAGCATAGCGCGCATGCGCCACGTCCAGCGCAGAGCGGATCGCATCCAGCGCTACCTGCTGGGCTTGATCGACAGTTTCTGCCTCAACAATCCGTTGAAAGCTGCGGAAAGCTTCAAAGCCTAATTGTAGTTGAACCGACTCCCATTCTGCGCTGAAAAGATCAACCCCGGCTCCGGCAGCATCTCTGCGTGCGGTATCCTGACCACCATTGTAGAAGCGATATTGTGCGCCAATACTTAAGTTTAAATTATCGGTGCGTCCAGGGTCGTTGAAATCGATCCCGGGAGTGAACTGACCCTGATTGAGGATATTACCAAAAGAGTGTATTGGATTATTGGTCTGGTTATAGCTGCCACTCAAACCAAGCTGCGGGTAAAAACTTGCTGATGATTTGATCAGCAAGGCCTCTGCTTCGAGCATCCGCTGGCTGGCAACCAGACTATCCGGGTTGTTCTCCAGCACAAATTCAACAGCCTTGCGCGCCGTCCATTCTTCGGGAATCGGCATCTCGCTAGACTGGCTCCGCCCAACGGGGAAAACAGCTAACAGCAGAAATATCAGTAATAGTCGTTTCATACTTTCAGATCTTTCTCTGTACGAAGAATCAGTGACACAATAAATATCCTCGCGAATTGCCCTCTTGCAGCAAAAGAGTCGTTAGTTATTATCTATATGAATAATACGATATATCATTATCAACAACAAAAAACAACCCCCTTGTGAGCGGCAAACAATTCCCCGTAGAATAAATCTGATGTTTTTTGTCAGGTTTTGACCTGGATCATGTTTTTCGACGTTGAAAGCCCTTAGTCTGACACCATCAACGGCAAGCAAAGGAGAAACAAAATATGAATCTGCCTGCAGAGATCGGCGAACAGGCCATCAATAAAGTGATCGAAACCCACCCGCGAATCGGCGAGATTTTCGACCATTACGAAATCGGCTGCGTTACTTGCGGAGTCGGTATCTGTCTGGTCAAGGACGTAGTCAGTATCCACGCGCTGGGTGATGAAATCGAAGCGAAAATCGAACAAGAAATTCTCGAATATCTGAACAATTCATAAAAGGAGTAATACCATGAGTAAACTCGCTTGCGGCTGCCCAGGCAGCCAGGTCCGTACCGTAGAGGCCCCACAAACAGAGACTGAAGAAACTACCGGCCGCCTGCAATCTGAACTACGTCAATGGCCAACCCAACTGCATCTGGTTCCACCATCTGCCCCTTGGCTGCAAGATGCCCATCTGCTGATCGCCGCCGACTGCGCACCCTTTGCCTACGCTGAATACCATCGGGACTTTATCAAGGGGAAAGTGCTGGTCAACGCCTGCCCCAAGCTGGACGACACCAGTTCCTATGTCGAAAAACTAACCTCGATGCTGCGTGATAATGAGATCAAATCGCTGACCGTCACCATCATGGAAGTCCCCTGCTGTCGCGGTATGGCGATGATGGCCGAGCAGGCGCTGAAAGCATCGGGCAAGGATATCCCACTGGAGATTGCAGTGATCGGGGTCAACGGCGAAAGGAAATCCTGACCATGGCTGAAAACGTCACACAGGTCATGAAAGACGAGCACCAGTTGATTCTGCGCATGATCACGCTGGTTGAGAAGAATACTGAACTGCTTGAAGCTGGGCAGTTTCGCAACTGGCAATTCTACCTCGATGCTGTCGACTTTATTCGTAACTATGCCGATAGTTTCCACCACGCCAAGGAAGAGGATGTCCTCTTTATTGAGCTGGTCAACAATGGCATGCCGGCTAAAAGTTCACCGATAGAGGCAATGCTGATGGAACACGATGAGGGACGAGCCCACGTCAAAGCCATGGAAGAAGCGGCGCAGAAGGCATTGGATGGTGAGACGGGTCAGATTCCAGGGATCGTCGAACATGCACGCGGCTATGCCGCACTGTTGCGCGGACATATCGATAAGGAAGATACCATCCTCTACCCCTTGGCTGAACGGGTACTGCCAGCCGAGGTGCGCGAGCGGATGCTCGATGCCTACACCAGGGCCGAAACAAAAGCCCCTGACCTGGAAGCCCGCTATCTGAAGATGGTTGAGGAGTATGAACATCAGGCTGCAGCCTGATCAAAGATCCCGACTCTCACCACTCAATAAAGCCCCGGCAATCTGTCGGGGCTTTTCGTTTAAGGCCTTGTAAAATATTGATAATACGCCCAAATTCTGCAGAAAAGTTCTCTTTAGAATATAATGTCGGATCAACCTATAGGTCTTGACCATCAGTGGTCTCACTCTTTGTCACGCTGATCTATATCGCCGGGATCAAAGGGATGAACTTTGAAGCGATACCTGAACTGAGATAGGCCTGAGATTACCCTGCGATCTGGGTGGTAATGAGCGCCAGTGCCATCGGCATGCTCTAGTCTTTCAGGAGAAAAAATGGTTCTGATCCGGCAGCTGCTGCTCATATTACTAATTATAATCTCAGCGACTCCGGTGCTAGCGGTCGATGCACCGCCGGTAACTCCCGTCGAAAAAGAGGTTAAAACGCCACCCATTCCGAGCCTCAGCGACCTGGGCCCTAGACAGCTGCAACTCGTTGATTTTATCGAAAACTCAACGAGTCAACTGTCCCAAATGACAGAGCTTAAAGTCGTACAGGACAAGCATCAAAAACTCGTGGATCAGCTAAAGGAGTTACAGCAGCAAGTCGCTACACTGGGTGATCCGACAGGCTGGTATGTCGATCGACTTTCTCAAGTCAACATCCAATATCGACAGATGCGCAAGGGGTTTGAAGATCTCCAGAAGGACTTAACCGCCCGCCAACAAGAACTTGAAGGAATCCAGAATCGACTTCAGGAAGAGGAAAGTTTCTGGCAAAACTGGGCTAGAAGTCTCAAGAAACAAAGGGTCGCCGTCCCCGACAAAACAATCAAACAGATCAAAAAAAACCTCTCTAGCCTGCAAATTACCCTTAAAAAAGCGGCCACTTCCATACTTGGTCTACAGGAAGAAATCGGAAGCGACCAACAGGTCATTGTCGGAGAAATCGAAAGGTTCGAGAGCGCCCTCACCCAGATCCGCAAAGAGACTTTTCGTAAAAACAGCTTCTCTTTTTTCACACCAGAATTCTATGCGCAACTCACCCCGCAATTATGGCAACAGGCCCAAGCCGGACTTGTTGTCGCCCTGATCATCGACCTGAATTACCTGAAAAACTTTGACTGGCTTCTGAGCCTGATGGTCCTGACGCTGTTCCTTTGCGCGGCGGTGATTCTCCACTATCGAGGTCATTTTCAGACAAACGAGGACTGGCAATTCGTTCTGGCGCACCCCTGGGCAACCGCGTGTTTTGCCGTAGTTGTCGGTTTTACTCCTCTCTTTACGGCCCCTCCAGAACTCTTCCGCTTTTCTCTGATGACTTGTGGAGTGATCGCGGTAACCACACTCGCTGTTTCACTGATGGAAAATCATCGCCAGGCACGCATCCTGATACTCGCTGCTCTGCTGCTGCTGACAACCACTGCCTTCCGGTTGATTGCCTTACCACAGCCATACTATCGCCTCTATATCGCGCTGCTTGCGCTGGCCATGATCCCAATTTTGATCTGGCAGGGCAATGTATCCCTTCAAACTCGTGGAATAAAAGCCGGACGCTTTTATCGCCTGGTTTTGCGAATTGCGACCGTTGTGCTCCTGGTCTCACTGATCGGTCAGATTAGCGGCTACATGAATTTTTCTTTCTGGCTGCTGCAGTCCACTTTCGAAACTGGAATGGTCATGTTCTTTGCTCACATGGCGATGCGCCTCGGCAATGGGGGGATTATTTTCTTCCTCAGCAACGAAAAATGGGCGCAAAAAAAGTTTTCAAAAAATTTGCCAATGAATGTTCCCTCCGTCTCGAAAATATTCTGCGCGTCATCGTGGTGGTATACAGCCTTTTCTACCTGCTGCCCGTCTGGAGAATTTTTGCGACAATGGGAGATGCCTGGAACTTTTTCGAAAAGTTCGCAGTCCCGCTTGGGACACAAAGCATCAGCTTGCGCATGGTGCTGCTGGCACTGATTTCATTCTACCTGGCGATGCAGATCTCCTGGCTACTGCAGGCGATGAGTGAAACCCAGGTCTTTTATCGCAAGTCCGTAGATCGCGGTGTGCGCGACGCGATCAAGAAGCTGATTCACTACGCAATGGTCCTGATCGGATTTCTATTCGTTCTCAGCAGTCTGGGATTGAGTCTACA
Organism: Deltaproteobacteria bacterium; assembly: GCA_024280485.1. Lineage (GTDB taxonomy): Bacteria > Desulfobacterota > Desulfuromonadia > Desulfuromonadales > Geopsychrobacteraceae > Geopsychrobacter. The sequence goes on along the minus strand of JAJRQB010000030.1, from coordinate 99,998 downwards.
GAATTTTGTTGTCGTACTGGGTGCTTTGGGTGTCGGTATCGGATTCGGCCTACAGGATATCGTCAACAATTTTTTATCCGGGCTGATTCTACTTTTCGAACGGCCGGTCAAGATTGGTGATGCCATCCTGATCGATGGGGAATATGGCACTGTCGTCAAAATCGGTCTGCGCTCTACTGTGGTCGAAACCCTTGATCAAGCGGAACTGATCGTGCCAAACGCTCAGATTATCTCGCAAAAAGTCACCAACTGGACCCTGTCGAACCGTCGAGTGCGCCTAGTGGTTCCTGTCGGCGTTGCCTACGGCAGTGACATTGAAAAGGTCATGTTGATTCTGGCCGAGGCGGGCGAGTCCCACCCGGACGTGCTTGACGAGCCAGCACCCTCGCCGATCTTTATTGCTTTCGGCGACAGTTCGCTCGATTTTGAACTGCGGATCTGGATTCCGAATGTGGACGCAAGGCCAAGGGTCAAGAGTGAACTGCTGAGAGACCTTGACCAGCAATTCCGTAAAGCCGGAGTGGAGATCCCCTTCCCACAACGCGACCTGCATCTGCGCAGCGTCGATGGCAAGGTCATGAAGCGGATGCTGAAAGACAACCCTGTGGAAGCTGATTAAATTTTACTGTGGATAGCTTGCTTATTCTTCACCCGGGCGGCAGGATAGCGAGACCTTCAACCCTGAGATATATTCTGCCGTGGCTAATTTCTTCTTCTATAGTGCAACTGTCTTGATCTGGGGCTCAACCTGGCTGGCGATCAAGTTTCAGCTTGGCAACATCGAGCCAGTGGTCTCGGTCACCTGGCGCTTTGGGCTGGCGGCACTCCTGCTGGTCGGTTTCTGTCTGCTCAGACGACTCCCGATGCGCTTTAGCGCCCGTGATCAACTATTCATCGCCCTGCAGGGGCTCTGCCTCTTTGCTCTGAATTACCTGCTCTTCTATCTCGCCGAACTGCGCATCACCAGCGGTCTGGCGGCAGTCGTCTTTTCAACCATCGTGGTAATGAATATCATAAATGGACAGATTTTCCTCGGAACGCCGTTGGAATGGCGGGTGTTGTTGGGAGGAGGGTTTGGACTGTGCGGCCTCGGACTGCTCTTCTGGCCGGAACTGGTTGCAGTCAATTTCAGCGGCACAGTCGTCACCGGACTGCTGCTCTGTTTCGGCGCCACCTATCTCGCCTCACTCGGCAATATCCTCTCGGCTCGCAACCAGAGTGAAGGCCTGCCGATCATCCAGACCAATGCCTACGGCATGAGCTACGGCGCACTCTGTATGTTGCTGATCGCTTTGTGGAGCGGTGCTCCGCTGCAGATCGATACCAGCCCGGCCTATCTGATCTCGCTGATCTACCTGGCGATATTCGGTTCGATCATCGCGTTCGGCTGCTACCTCAGTCTGGTCGGCCGGATCGGCGTCGGTCGCGCTGCTTACACCACCCTACTATTCCCACTGGTGGCCCTGCTACTTTCGACCTTCTGGGAAGATTACCGCTGGACGCTCTCAGCGGTCGGCGGCATGTTGCTGATTGCAAGCGGTAACTGGCTGGCGATGATGAAGAAAACTGTTCCCGTCAAATGAGGATTAGTCTGTGGCGGTCTTCTTTTCCGTTCCCTGCTTCGAATCAAGGACATAAAGGAACAACCCACACAGTCGTCTCACTCTTTTCCCCATGATCTTCTTTTCTCGCGTCTGTAAATTTTCGATCTGCTCCTTCAAGAGGTTGCAGCGTTCAACCAGAGCCTCAAGTTCGACCGGAGAGAGATCCATCGCCTGACGCGTCTGTCTGCTCAGAGCAGCAAATTCATCCGCCAAATCTTGTTCGAGAGCACCGGCAGTTGCAACATTCATCAGCAACGCGACAAAGAGGACGATAAGGCCTATGCGACAGACCTTCATCGTCTCATTCCCGGATGGCACCGCTCACAGGCATTCATCGGAAAGGCAACCTTCATATGACAGTAGCCACAGAATTCACCCTTTAATATTCGTGCCATTGAGAAATGTTCGGTGCTTTTCTTTTTGATATTGAACAGGTCAGGATGGCAGGTGTCACAATCGACCCATTGATTATGCTCCTTGTGCGGGAAAACAGCTGGCGGAATCCGGCCCCACGCGGCCTCGAGTTTAAGCTCTTTTTCAAAGGTTGCCTCAGGAGGTTCCTCCTCAAGGTAGCGTTGCGGCTGGACCTGACCGCGATTTATCATCTGCGACCAGTTTATCTCGTTGCCGAATTCATCGGGCGGTAGATGTCGGCTGAATTCGGCAAACTCCTCACTGCGGAAGCCGATATCGCCGTTGTGACAGTATTTGCAGTTTCCTTCTGGCTTGAACGCCAGTTTGCCGTCGTGACAAGCACCGCAGTAACGTCCATCCTTGATATCATCACAGCTGATCTCAGTCACCCCGGCGGCCATGTCGAATTCGAGCTCGGTGTGACAGACACGACAGGTATAGCGGAGACGATGAGTCCAGTGCGAAAAGGAGACCGGTTTAACGCCCTGCGCTGTCGAAGTCCTATCGATCAACAGATTACCGTAGAGTGAAGGCTCGGGCAGCTCGGGTAGATTGTAGGCCGAAGCTCTGACCTGGCGCAGCCCGACGAAACTCGCGGCAAGCAGCATAAAAGCTATTAAGGTTGTTCGGTATGACATCTCTGGCACCCCTTGAGTGGAAAGGCAACTGAGCCATGGCAAACCCCACAATACTTACCGGCAAAGATGTCGATCATGGTGTACTTGGTCGATCCCTTTTTGACCCCAACGAAGATGTCAGGATGACAGGTTTCGCAGCCATTCCAGTCGGTATGTTTCCGGTGAGAGAAGATAATATCCGGTATCCCCTCAACCTTGGCATTGATGGCAAAATCTTTTTGAATCGGCATGGCTATTTGCTTTACGGAAATACCTTCGAGGTAGTCGATCAGTTTGATCAGACCGCGGGCTTCAGCCTGCTCCCAGCTAATCTTGTTACCGAAGCGCTCCGAGGGTAGTTTTTTGCTAAAGGCATAAAAGTCTTTTTTACGTTGCGGGTCTTTTTCCGAAAGGTGACAACGTTGACAGCGTGCCGCATCTGTCTTCTTTTTGGCGGGATCACAGGACGCAAAAATCGGCTGATCTCGATAACGCGATATACCATTGTGGCAGCTGCCACAGTAATAGCCCTGCATATTATCCGCAGCGCTTATTTCGGTAGCATTGGCCTTCATCTCAAAAGCGATATCAACATGACAGAGTCGGCAGGTATACTTACTGCGGTGGGTCCAATGGTCAAAGGCGACCGGAGATAGGCCCGAGCTGGTCGAGAAGTTGTTGATCACAACGCGGCCATAATCATAGGCACGCGGACGCTTTTTCTTTACCCCACCGGCAGCAAAGAGCAGTGAACTTCCCAGCAACAGAAACAACAGAACAAACAGAATTCCCCTCATCAGTCTCCTCCTCAACCCACATTCTAATGAAAAGCCCTGTCTAAAAGGGTAGACCGATTCTGTCGAATGTCAATCCTGCATAAAGAACTGCAGAACTGCGGGTTCAGCCTTTGAACAACATCTGTGCGGCCTCGAAGAGCGTCTCTGAAAGGGTCGGATGAGGATGAATGGTGTTGCGCAGATCTTCGCTGGTGGCGGCCATCTCAAGCGCCAGCACAGCTTCGGCGATCAATTCACCAGCGCCGGGACCAACCAGTGCGATGCCGAGAAGACGGTCCGTCTCCGGGTCGACAATAATCTTGGTCATGCCGTCATCACGCCCCAGAGTCAGGGTGCGACCGTTGCCTCGCCAGGGCATTTTGGCTGTTTTGACCTTGGTCTTCTGCTCACGGGCGACAGTTTCGGTCAGACCGCACCAGGCGATTTCCGGGTCGGTAAAGACCACAGCCGGAATTGCACGCGGATCGAACACCGCCCTCTGTCCGGCCGCGACGGCGGCGGCAACATAGGCCTCGCCGTAGGCCTTGTGAGCGAGCATCGGCTCGCCAGCCAGATCACCGATGGCAAAAATCTGTGCGGCCGCGGTTCGTTGCTGGCCGTCGACCTCAACAAATCCTTTATCTGAAACCTTGATGCTCGTGTTTTCAAGCCCGAGATTATCGCTATTGGGTCGGCGGCCGATGGAGATCAGTACTTTATCGAACCGCTTAGTATTACTCTCGCCTTTAAGATTTTCAAAGCTGACCGCAACGCCATTCTTCTGTTCTTTTAGTTCTGTAACTTTGGTGTTAAGCAGAATCTCTGCGAACTTCTTGTCGAGTCGTCGTTTGAGCACCGAAACCAGATCACGGTCGCAGCCCGGCAAAAGCCCCGATGTCATCTCAACGACTGAGATCTTCGTCCCCAGCGCGGCATAGGCCGAACCGAGCTCCAAGCCGATGTAGCCACCACCAACGACCAACAGAGTTTTCGGAACATCGGCCAGATCAAGTGCGCCGGTCGAGTCGATAATTCGAGCGCTGTCTGCTGCAATCCCCGGCAACATGATCGGCCGCGAGCCGGTCGCCAAAATCGCCTGCTCGAAAACCAACTCCCCTTCTTTACCGTCGACAGTATTGACCACCAGCGTCCGGTTATCTTTGAAGCGCGCGGTGCCACGCAGATAAGTCAGCTTCAACTTGTCGACCTTGCCGCCCAGGCCAGTCGTCAAGGTATCTATGACGGTGTTTTTCCAATCCCGGATTCTGTCGATATCGAGCTTCGGCTTAGCGAAGGTCACACCGATGGCCGCCGACTCTTCGGCTTCAGTGACCAGCTTGGCGACGTGCAGGAGCGCTTTGGAAGGGATGCAACCGCGATAAAGGCAGACCCCGCCAGGACGGGCTTCGGGGTCGATCAGGGTGACCTCAAGCCCGAGCTCGGCCGCACGAAAGGCGGCACTGTAACCGCCGGGGCCGGCACCGATGACAACCAGTTGGGCTTTTTTTGGGATTTCGGACATAAGTATCCTTTTTGAACAAACAGAACCGTCGGGTTTCGCCCCGACAGGCGACCAAGCTTTTGTCCGCCCAAAAGCTTGGATCAAAATGCGCCCCGAACTCCTTGCCGCCTGCGGCGGTTCCCTCCACGGCATGCCGATTTGAGCTCACTCGAAAACTCGCCTGCGGCTCAAACATCCTCGTTCGAATTCCTCAAGCTCTCTATGTCGCTTCGGCTGCGTCACACGGGGGAGAGTGGCCGCACCTCGCAGGCGTTCACCCCTTCATCACCAGATGCAATGGATTCTCGAGCGCCTGACAGATCCAACGTAAAAACCTTGCACCTGCGGCACCATCGATCACCCGGTGGTCATAGGTCAGGCAGAGCGGCATCATCAACTGCGGTTCAAACTCTGCTCCGTTCCAGACCGGTTGCACCTCTGCCTCAGAGACTCCGAGTATCGCCACCTGTGGGGCATAGACGATTGGGGTAAAAGCGCTCCCGCCGATACCGCCAAGATTACTGATAGTAAAGGTGCCGCCTTCCATTTCTGCGGGGTTAATTCGCCGCTCGCGGGTCCGTGCCGCAAGGTCGTTGAGTTCGACTGCGATCCTTTCTACCCCTTTATGATCAGGCCCCTGAATGACCGGGACCAGCAACCCATTTGGAGTATCAACGGCAACCCCGATATTGATGTAATGCTGCAACACCAGTTCACGACTGACCAGATCAAGCGCGCTGTTAACATGCGGAAAAGCATTCAGCGCCGCAGCACAGACCTTGACCATAAAAGCGGTCATAGTCAGTTTGGTTTCCGGCGTCGCCTTGAGATTGAACGTCTTTCGAAACTCCTCAATCTTGCCGATTTTAGCCTTGTCATACTGAGTGACCATCGGAATGGTCGACCAGGCATAACCCATGGCATCCGCCGTCAGTTCACGCACCCGCGAAAGAGGTTCGCGACTGATTTCACCAAAGCGGCCGAAATCAGGTAAAGGCCGCTGAGCGTGCAAGCCAGGGAACTCTGATGTCTGGATACCGCCGCCGGTCACTCGCTGCATGGTGTCATGCACAAAACTGCGCACATCCTCAGCATTGATACGACCGGCAGGACCCGTTCCCTGAACCTGATAGATGTCGACCCCGAGCTCTCGGGCCAGTCGTCGCACTGAAGGGGCCGCTGGTGCGACCCGATCATCTCTCCGTACGCTGGTCAGATCAAGGGTCTCTGCAACCGCGTCTTGTACCACTTCCAGCGGCTCCGGCGCTGAAGCCGGTGTCGCAGCCAAATCCTCTGTGCTAACAACCGCTTCGTCCGCGGTTTGATCTTCAGCTTTCGCTTGTACCTTTTTGTCCCTGCCATCTTCACCCCCTGGATCGATACTGCTTTCAGTTCCGACTGAGTCTTCAAGACTTACGATCAGTGCGCCGATCTCGACCTTATCCCCTTCGGCCACCAGGATCTCAGTGATGGTTCCAGCGATCGGAGTCGGTATCGCCACCACCGCCTTGTCGGTTTCCAACTCCAACAGGGTCTGATCGGCTTCGACTCTGTCACCAACGGCAATCACCAGTGCCACCACCGTCCCGGAAGTCACCCCTTCGGCGACCTCAGGTATCCTGATTTCCTGTTTCATAGCTGTCCTTTTTATTTGAAAAAAGCACAATCAGTTTTTAGCCCGTTCACTTTGCTCATTCACCAAAGGCAAGGTTTTTGAGACGAAATGCAAAGTCACAAAATACTTTTAGCCTCTTGATTTCTTCGCGATAAAAACCTGATTGGAATCAGTTGAAATCTTGAAGTCATCATGAAGCCAGAGTTTCTCCCACGGCTCATCTCGCGCCGCTTAGTCCACATGTGGATTCAATTTGTCCGCATCGATCCCCAGTTTCTTCAGAGCTTTGCCCAGCACCGTCTTCGGCAGGCTGCCAGCCTCGACCTGCTGGTGCAGAGCAGCGAGCACGATATAACGCGCATCGACCTCGAAGAAATCCCGCAGATGCTCCCGATCATCGCTGCGACCGAAACCGTCCGTTCCCAAACAGTGCAAAGGCCCCGGGAACCACTGAGCAACGCTGGCGGGTAACACTTTCATATAATCGCTGGCCGCGACGAAGCTCCCTTGCTCTTTTTCGAGCAGACCCTGAAGGTACGGAACCTTCGCTTTCTGGCCCGGATGCAACAGGTTCCAGCGTTCACAGTCTACGGCATCAGTGTAGAGTTCCTTATAACTGGTAACGCTCCAGACATCGGCGGCGACAGCATAATCATCTTCAAGCATCTGCTGCGCCTTAAGCGCCTCGTTCAGAATCGCGCCACTTCCAAGCAGATGGGCTTTGCCTTTGGCCCCCTTGAGGGTCGACTTGCGGAAACGATACATCCCTTTAAGGATACCATCGCGGATATGGGCACCCTTCGGCATCGGTGGCATCAGATAGGTCTCGTTCGCAACCGTCAGATAGTAGATCAAATCTTCCTGATGGCAGTACATCCGCGTCAATCCTTCATGAATGATGATCGCCAGTTCGTAGGCGAAGGCCGGATCGTAAGCTTTGACGCGCGGCGGAGTCAGGGCCAGCACATGGCTATGCCCGTCCTGATGTTGCAACCCCTCACCCGCCAGGGTCGTCCGCCCGGCTGTCGCCCCGACCAGAAATCCGCGTGCACGGCTGTCACACGCCTGCCAGATCTGGTCTCCGACCCGCTGAAAACCGAACATTGAATAGAAGGTATAGAAGGGGATTGTCTGGACACCGTTATTTGAATAAGCCGTACCGGCCGCGATAAAGCTAGCCATTGAGCCCGCTTCACTTAAGCCCTCTTCGAGGATCGCCCCTTCCTTCTTTTCATTGTAATAGAGCAGGCTGCCCTTATCGACAGGGTCGTAGAGCTGACCAGCATGGCTATAGATTCCAGCTTGACGGAAGAGTGATTCCATCCCGAAGGTGCGCGCCTCATCGGGGACGATCGGCACAATCAGTTTACCGAATTCAGGATCATTCAACAATTTGGTCAGCAGATGCACATAAGCCATGGTCGTTGCCAGCGGTCGATCACCTGACCCCGCGAAATACTCGCGGATGATCTCTTCGGTATGACAGGCCATCGGGTAACTGCCATCCTGCCGATTCGGGAGATGTCCTCCCAACTCAGCACGACGCTCCTTGAGATAAAGCATCTCCGGGCTATCCTCAGCCGGACGATAAAATGGAGTCGCGGAAATATCTTTATCACTGATCGGAATATTGAAACGGGTGCGGAAAGCCTTAAGCTCATCTTCGTTGAGCTTTTTCTGAGCGTGAGTAATGTTCTTTCCTTCGCCAGCCTCACCCAGGCCATAACCCTTGATGGTATGTGCGAGAATAACGGTCGGTGAACCTTTGTGTTCAACGGCTGATTTATAGGCGGCAAACACCTTGTCAGGATCGTGCCCTCCACGCGTCAGGCGCCCGAGCTGCTCGTCGCTGTAACCTTTGACCAGCTCAATCAGTTCCGGATATTTACCGAAGAAATGCTCGCGGACATAAGCGCCATTACTGAGGATAAAACGCTGCATCTCGCCGTCGAGCACCTCGTCCATGCGCTGTACCAATTTACCACTGGTATCGGTTTCGAGAAGTCGGTCCCAATCGTCCCCCCAAATGACTTTGATGACATTCCAGCCAGCACCACGAAAATCGGCTTCCAGCTCCTGCATGATCTTACCGTTACCGCGCACTGGTCCGTCGAGGCGCTGGAGATTACAGTTGACAACAAAGATCAGGTTATCGAGTTTTTCACGCGCCGCCAGGCTGATTGCGCCCAAAGATTCCGGCTCATCCATCTCACCATCGCCGAGCATCGCCCAGACCTTGCGTCCGCTCCGCTTACGCAGACCGCGATCAACCAGATAATGGTTGAAACGCGCCTGATAGATGGCACTTAAGGAGGTCAAGCCCATGGAGACAGTTGGAAACTCCCAGAAGTTCTTCATCAGGAAGGGATGCGGGTAGGAGGAGAGGCCACCTTTTTCTGGTCGCAATTCGCGACGGAAACCATTGAGATCATCCTCACTCAAGCGCCCTTCGAGAAAGGCGCGCGCGTAGACCCCTGGTGAAGCATGGCCCTGAAAATAAACCATGTCCCCGAGAAAATCGTCAGTTCGCCCACGCCAGAAATGATTGAAGCCGATCTCCCACAGGGTGGCCGCCGAAGCGAAGGTCGAGATATGTCCGCCGATCCCCGCTGATTCCTGATTAGCACGCACCACCATCGCCATCGCGTTCCAACGGATAATCGATTTGATCCGCCGCTCTATCTCGCGGTCGCCGGGAAAGACCGGCTGCTGATTGCGTGGAATGGTATTGATGTACGGAGTGTTGGCGGTGAAGGGGATGCTCACCCCCTGCTCCTGGGCGCGCACCTGCAACAGACGTAAAATTTGCTGAACCCGCTCCGGCCCTGCAGTCTGCAGCACATAGTCGAGGGATTCACGCCACTCGCGATTTTCGATCTCGTTCAAACTATTCCGGGCTGGAGGTTCCGGTTTGGACATAACCTGTGACTCCTTTGCAAAAGCCAAAAAGTGCAGGTAGCTGACAGAAATGGTTCTCTTTTATTTATAACAGGTTTAGCGGGTTGCGCGGGAGAGGGGGGGGCTGACCCTGCGTGCGTTGTTCTAGAACCTCGATCATAGTGAGGACAGCCTCAAAATGGTTCCTGGGGAACATCAAGCCCAGAAAGTAATGTCATTCAGGAAAGGATTTCACCACTCGACATCGGTGCGTCCTCGCCCGCCACAACCGGTTCGCCATCTATGCCAGGTCACAGCGTACTGGCCCATCCGTCTTTTCTTTTCCAGGGTTTGCGTTACAGCCTTCTGGAGTGATTCTAAAATAACCTGTGCTTCTTTTGAAGGCGTCTTTTTCAAGGTCGTGTTCATATGGCATCCTCCTTCTTCAGCGCTTAAATAGATAATCATATTAAAGCGAACTTTCACGCTGCCATTCTCGGCGCCTAAAAGGGTTAGAAAAAGTCCTTGGCCATTCAGATTTCAGTATGTTGTACCCATAATCTCAGGTAGTGCCCAGCAGGCTGATCGAATCAGTTCGATCTCTTCGTCAAATCTATTCCAATAACCGTTATGTCGTCTACTTTTGGAAATTTCGGCGAAATCTTTAGCCAATGCTCCTGTAGAGCGGTAATTAGCTCTGCAAAAGCTACTCGTTTACCATTTCCGGGCAACTCCCAGCTAGACTTATCTCCCCGATACACAAGTACAAAAATACCCCGGTTTGAGCGAGTGTCCCGCAAATAATCACCGCAAAGCTGATTTTCTAAACGCTCGAAAAGTTTCGGACCTCCCCAGCTGTTATCGGCAAGCTTTAGTTCGACAGGTACCGGTCCATCGAAACCAATTCCATGAAATCTAAGATCTGGCCTTTTAGCATCAGCCAATTCCTCTTCCTGTGAAATGGTATACCGTCCGAATGCTTTCTCACGCATCTCCCGCCCAATGTAGTTACGCATCTCGGTTTCCTGCGTAACACGTTTCAAAATGCCCGCAACACTGCTGTCACCGTGTTCCAAATCATCTTTGAGATCGAGGAAGCGCTGGGTTGCAAGTTCCGCTAATTCCTTATGATTGCGGGGTGTGCGCTCCAGTGTTTCCTGGAAGTCTCTTACCTGCGCGGGCGACCAAGGCTCAATGTCACCGTCCTGTTCGGCCTTTGTTTTTGCATGAAGCATCATCCATGGTCGAGATGCTTCTTCGGGATGCACCTTGGCAATGTCGTTCAATGCCAAAAACGACTCCTTGCCTGGGATCTGATTCAGTGAATTGAGCAGGCTATTTCGTGCATCCTGCGCATCATCTCGCAACCCAGGCGAATAGACCCCCTTTCCTGCACGTTCGATATCCTCTTCACGTCGGATGTATTCGTGCATTAGCAGGTATAGATCCTTCAGATGTTCTGGCGTTTTGAACGCTTGCCGCACAGCAACACCGTCACCTCTACGGCCTCCTAAAAGATGAGTTACAAATGTCATGGCGAATGAAGTCCGCTCCACCGCATCAGTTATCTTTCCAATCCGCACTTTAAACTCTGCAATAGCGGTGTCAGGAGCAACGCCGGTCCATACGGCAAACCAACGAGCCACATGCTTTAGATTCTTTAGCGCACGACTTTTTCGGGATGCCAGCTTTTCAATGAGGTCTCCTGATATGGTTGATCCCTGAATAATCTTCAACAGCTTGTCCAGGTTGGACAAGTTCTTCGGCTCCTTTTTCAGGAGATCATAGATGCTGGGTGCGAGCAGTTCCCAAGCCCACTGACCCGACCCACTCAGGTCACTTATGATGTAGTGCGTATCCGCCTCTGGATTTTCTATTGACAACTCGTACCGGACTTCTCGCATATAAAAGTCGCAAACAGTCTTCGGGTGCATCTCGAAAAGCTTAGGAAACCAAGTGGGGAATCCGTTTAACTCGAAGGAAGCGTACTTGCACGCAAGTTCAGCTTCCGCAGCACTCAGATTTTTCGGCCAGCCTTTGGTTTCATGCGCTTCGATCTCAAGACCGATCAGGCCGATGATGACCGCATGTGTCGTTTGATTGTGTGGTGCACCTTCTGATCGCAACTTTGGTGCATGATGTCGCCAAAATGAAACTGTGCCATCTCTATAGTAGCGGGCGACGTCCTCGCCGTATTCAGGTATCAGCACTTTCCAGTTATATTCGGTCCACCGTGATGAGGAACCTTTCCTTTCCCGTGCTTGTTCAAAGAGATAGTACAAGGAATTTGTGATAGTCCCAGGCTTGTCACGGAGCGCAGCGCGAATCTCGTCAAAACTTTCGTTAAGGAATCCCTTCCAGCCCTCGTGGTATTTCTCTTGTTTTTTCCGACGGGCTTCTGCTTCCCGTTTCCATTTTGCTTCTTGCTTTCTCCAGCCGCGCTCTTTCTGGCTTTGGGCGGGCGGCTTCAAACAGGTACCAAGACGCTCTGACAACTCATCGTTGCCCGCGACCAATTTTTTCAGTTGCTCACGCCATGCCCTTGGCCGCTCCGCCGTTTTGTAAAGATCAAAGGCCAGCGACAAGGCGACCAATCTATCGTCCAGAAACGTTTGGCGAGAAATCTCCTCAGCCACATACTCAAAATCACCTTTTTCAAACCGCCAGAACGATCCGAAAATCGAGGTTCGCCAGAAGTCGGTCAGTCTCTCTCCACGCTTCTTATCAACGGCTTCCCTTGATCTCTGTACTTCAAACCAGAACAACGCGCGATTTAGCTCCTTCCATGGAGGGACGAGCTCTGAGAATTCGGTCTTGACGGCGGTCAGCTCATGGCTCCCCCCGTAACTGCGCGCAGCTGAGAATTTGTGCAGGATTGAAAGTACATACGGTTCGAGCGATGCGGGGTGACGGAATAAGATCAGACGCTCAACTGCTTTACATGCAGGCACCATCAACCACTGAAATTTCTCGGATACTTCACAATACCGGCGTTCGATCATCGGTGGAAGATTAAGCAACCTATTCAAGCCGGTTATAAGCTGCGGAAGCAGCTCAATGTCGGCTGTGGCAGCAAAGTCAGTTACGCCATCAATTAGATAATCAACGGCATATTGTTCCTTCGGTTCACATTTTTCCAGACATGCTAAGAGCCAAACTAAGGTCTGTTCTGTTGGCTTGACCCCCTTGAGGAGTTCAGCAAACCACTCCCGCTTAAGTTCAGACGCATCATCCAGAAAACTCTGACGGACATGCTCTTGATTCTCGCTGGAGCCTATCGCCTGGATGGCCCTGAATGCCGTTACGCGGGCATACTGTTCAGCTGTTGATGTTAGCGCAACTTCCATGGCTTCGGGCAGCGCACCCGTAAGCTGTCCGAGCCATACCATGCGGAGCAAAAATGCCGTTAGATCTTCATTATCCGAATACTGTCGGAGCAACAAGCAAACGTCATCTGTAAGGTCAGAATTTGCGAAACGCTGAACCGCTGTATAGTCTCGCATTGAGCGGCCAGTAACACCTTCGGCCATCTGTTCGCAAACTTCATGCAGTATGGTGCGACGAACCTCTAGAGGTAGCTGGCTAGGATCGCCGCCTTCAAAAATAATCTCTGGCGCGACCTTACATACACGCTCCCTGATCTTCTCATCCAGAATCGCCAACCAAGGCAAGATCGGACGCAGCGTAGGCACAACAATGTCCAGCCCGTACTGATTGCGGAAGAATAGCCCTTCAATGGTTCGGCGCGATACTTCACGATTGAGTAGTTCGGCAAACCATTCGGCGGCAAGGTACTCTCGTACCGAGCGATGGTGGAAACGTACCGCGCCATAAATCGCCTCGTCGAATATGGGACGCGACAACAAAGTGGACTGTTCCTTATCGTCCCAATCAGGAAGTACTAGTTGAACTGCAATCCCTTTAAAGTTCTCCGCACCATCCGGGACCCTGATTGTTGGATCCTGTACCAGCGTAGTGGCTGCTGCTAGGAGCATTGCACCCTGGCGGGTTCGCTCTGCCGCAAGTGGGCGGGAATCGGCACGATCTTGGTCACGCTCAGCCAGCCTTCGTTCAATGCTGTTGCGCATGATCTCAAGACGAGTTCCAATCCGACCTTTGTCTGCCCAGAACTCGGTAAGCTCCTCAAGGTCCTGAGGACGAGAAGTAAACGACCAGGCATCTGCGCGTTCCACCGCGTCAATGAAAGCCTGGCTGTCCTCTATCCCTTGGGCCTTGATAAACACCGTAATCTGATCAGATGTGAGGTCGTCGAGTGAAACGATCTTGAAAACCGATTTATCCGCGCCCGGTGTTTTAGTTTCGGTCTGTAAGCTTCCGTCGGGGTCATCACCTTCAGCCTGTTGATCACGTTCCGAATTGGCCGCCGTCGCATAAGGCAGATATGCGGTACAGTTGGCAAGATCCGTCTTGGGGCGCCACGCTGTCGTCCGACTGGTGATGACGATATGCGTCCGGTCTTTGGCTGTACTGATCCGCCTGCTCAACTTACGGATTGCGCGTTCAAAGTCACGGGGGTCTCGAAGACGCGCTTCATCTACTGAATCCAGAAAAAGCCATCCCTCTTCACTAGATGCTAGCCATTCTTCAAAAGCCTCGTAGGTTCCAACCTCAAAGGCATCCTCGAATTCGTTGGGGATATGTTCCAGTCGCAGGAAAAACGCAGGGTTACCCTGTTCTCGAAGGATACGTGTGACATTGCGGATTTCGGAGGTTTTGCCCGAACCAGCCTCCGACAAAATGATCAGGCGGTACTCCTTAATGAGGTTGGTCCAGTTAAGGCGATCACCTATACCGAATGTTCGGCTGATATCTACTTCGTCGTTTTCGCTACTATGTTTCGACAGCTCATGGAAAGTTCTGTGGAGCTCGATAAACTCGGAGTTTGAGTCGAAGGTTGCCAACTGATCCATTTTGTTCAAAACTCCAAGTTAGCAGATCCGCGAGGTGTCGCAGCTCCAAGAAGAAACTCCGGCAACTGCCCTCTCGGCTCGGAGAAACCTGCTTCTGAAGTTCTGCCCGGATATACCTGTCGCGATCAGAACGCCCGACAGATTCCATCAGAAGATACCGCCGTGTCCCTCAATCGGGGAAGTACACTTTCCCGAACCAATCGAATTTTGGCAGCGCCTATTCTTCTGCCTTTCCGATCAATCCTTTGGCGTCTTTTTCTTCGAGTTCCAGCAAAGGTGGCGTGTTTTTGATGCGCTTTTTCACTGTACTGATATGTTCAGCGGACGGGATATTCTCAGGCATGGTACCACCAATCCGCTGAATGGCGTCGCGCACTTCACGACCAACCGTTTCATGAGTGCGGATGGCCTGCGACTGGTTGCTTGCCTGCTCACGAGCCAGTTTGTCCCGTGTCTGGGTCATGCGGAACTGGTTCGCTGCCAACTCGGTGGTGTCCATCCGGTCCATCAGGTTTTCTTTTTTCGCGATCCCCTTGCGCTGTTTGATGGCCTCGTTGCCCAGCCCGGCATAAAGCCCCTTGTAGCCAGCATCATGAAAAATACCAAACATCCGATCCTGCACCCCCGCCTCACGTGCTGCCCCGGAAAGCGCTTTGAACTCCTCGGAGGTCTGCTTGCGGATCTCGAGCCGCTCCATGTCAGCGGCCAGAGCGTCCGAAACCTCCTGACGCCGAGCCTGGATGGCGAAATACTTTTGTGCGTTGGCAATTTCCGGTTTGCGCGGGTCGCCGTTCTGAGCGATCAGGTAGCAGGCGAAACGCGAGAGTTGGTAGTCACCTACGACCTGAACCGCACCCTTGCCACCGGTGATCGGTTTGCCGGCGCCGGCAAAGTGATAATCGGGGTTATTCCCCGATTGTTCACAAGAAGTTATGGCCCGCTTAATGGCATCTTCAAACCGGCGCCACTGGCTGTACCCGAGCAATGGTTGCAAATCACGCGCGCTCCAGTATTCAGCTTTGTGATCGTTGATCTGTTTCAATTGTTCAAAAGAAACCTTGCCGCCGACCGGTAGTGTTTTGTTCGTCATTTTCCCCTCCATTTTTAAGAAATATTTTGAATGCAGAAATTATTCAGGTTTAAAGAGCTTGAATCAATTTTCTACTAAGAAAGCACGAACTTAAATTCTTGGCTAGCGTTACGACAGGAAATGAACATTTACCCGCACCTAATTAAGGAAATCACCCCCAGCGCCAGAGGGCCACAACAAACAAAATGGCAAAGGCCAAAATCAGATTGAGATAAGCAAGGAAGAAAAACTGCTTCTTTGGCTGCTCCCCGGCGTCACTGATTGAAGCCAGAAGAGAGCCGACTTCGGGCAGACGCATGACGCGATCTTCGCCGTGCGGAGCCTGGCCAAGAGCAGCAGTCAGATCGCCGCTCGCTGAATGGCGCTGCATATGCTGTCCCTTCTTCCACATCGGACTCTGACTCGCATCGTAGATCTTGCCTTTAAAGGCGAAGCAGGCAGGCCGACCCTCAAGGCCATCGCAGAGTGCTAACTGTTCAGACGTCATATCTCCAAGCTCTACCTTTGTGCTTGATACAACCCGGCGGCGCAAACGCGGTCCGACAACAAAGACCGCAAGCATCGCCATAACTACCATAATGGCGAACAATCCGAGTTTGACCAGCAACAGCATTCCGAAGCGGGTATCGAAAAGACTTTGCCATGAATCGATCCGCAACCAGGTCAGGTAGAGACCAGTGGTCGTCATCACCGCCATCGAAACCAGACCGACTCGCACCTCACCGCGTGGTAATCCCTTGGAGGCGTAAGCTGGTTTAAGGACCAGGTGAACATAGAAGATGGTGCCGAACCAAAACACTGCCGTGAATAGATGTAGATATCCGACCAGCAGACGTAACAATCTGGCAAAACCGGAGGATGCAACCGATATCCCCGCTGCAGTTTGCTCGACGACAAAAGCTTCACCCTGGGCAGTCAACTCACCGCCGCCAGCTGGATCGAGGTGACAATACCTGCAATCGTGCCCGCTTTGTTCGGCAAATTCGTCGGTCGCCAGCGCCGGATCGACACAGCTAAGTAGCAATATAATAATAATGAGCAAGTATCGCATAAAATTCTCCCGCGCTTTTTTTGACTTGGGTCAAAGATTTCAGTAAACAACCGTTCTATTCTGTGTGAGTAAATCAGTCATAATTCACTTCAGAAGCTTGACAGTCCCGCAAAATCTGTTCTGTTTAGTGTAGTCAGAAATCTAATAAATTTATACAGTTGATCAACTGTATTTGAATTTTTACACCCTGTACCCGGTGTCTACCAAGGAGAGAAAGCATGAAAACAAGGGGCTGGAGAGCGGATCTCTACCGACTCACTCTGGGACTGCCGCTTCGATACTCGCTCGTATTCGGAGCCACCGTTCTGTCTGGACTGCTGTTTGTTGGACCGGCCTTTAGTCAGCCAACGGGTGCGGAGCTGACCAGGCTGGCGGAGCAGGGTGAAAATTTGTACCGTCAGAAATGTCTGGCCTGTCACAGTATCGGCGAAGGAGACCGAGCAACCGGCCCTGACTTGGCTGGAGTAACAGAGCGCCGTGATCAAGAATGGCTAATCGACTTCATTGAAGATCCAGCAAAAATGGTTGCCGCAGGGGATCCGATTGCCATCCAGCTATTGGCCAAGTTTAACAACTTGCCGATGCCATCCCTGCGCCTCGACGCTGATCAGATGGAGGCCCTGCTGATCTACCTAGCTCATCCGGAAGAGGCAGCCCATCACGAACAGCAGCAATTGGTCTCAGAGGCAGTAGGCAACGTAACTCGCGGCGAGCAACTCTATGCAGGATCGCTTGCCATGACCAACGGCGGTTCGCCCTGTATCGCTTGTCACGCCCTGTCCGGGCTTGGCTCGGCGGGCGCAGCAAACTACGGTCCTGACCTCTCCGGTCTCTATACCGACTACGAAGCCGAGGGGGTGATGGCTGTACTCGAATCCCTGGCCTTTCCAGGCATGGAAGCCATCTACGCCTCACGCCCGCTGACCGAGACAGAACGTCTCGATTTGACCGCTTATTTCGCCCAGGTAGCAGAACAACAGGCCCCACCTGCATCATCGCTGGCTGGGCCGATTCTGCTCGGGGTCGTCATCGTCTTTGCCATTGTGGCACTCATGGGCCTGCGCCGCTTCAAGGGGGCGCGTCAGCCGTTGGTTGATCAAGTCAGAAAACAGCGAGGTATGCGAGCATGAGCTGGATCAAAGATATCATCGACCCGAAATCGCGTGCCTGGGAAGAATTTTACCGCAACCGCAACCAGTGCGACAAAGTGGTGCGCAGCACTCACGGCGTCAACTGCACCGGCAGCTGTTCGTGGAACGTCCATGTCAAAGACGGCATCGTCGGCTGGGAACTGCAGGCGACCGACTATCCCGAATTAGAAGAGGGCCTGCCGCCGTATGAGCCGCGCGGTTGCCAACGCGGGATCTCTTTCTCCTGGTATCTCTACAGCCCGCTGCGCATCAAGTATCCTTACATGCGCGGGGTACTCGCCGACCTGTGGCGCGAAGCCAAGGCCGAACATGGCGATCCGGTCCTTGCCTGGGCCTCAATCATGGAGGACGAGACCAAGCGCAAGAGCTATCAGCAGGCGCGCGGCAAGGGTGGCTTCCGGCGTGTCAGCTGGGACGAATCCGAAGAGATGATCGCTGCCTCCTCGCTCTATACCATCAAGAAATTCGGTGCCGATCGCTTGGTCGGTTTCTCGCCAATCCCCGCCATGTCGATGCTCAGCTTCGCCGGCGGCTCGCGCTTCATGCAGCTGATGGGCGGCACCAACCTGAGTTTTTACGACTGGTATTGTGACCTGCCGAACGCCTCGCCTGAGGTCTGGGGCGAACAGACCGACGTCGCCGAAAGTGCCGACTGGTATAACAGCAAATATATCGCGGTGGTCGGTTCCAACCCCGACATGACCCGCACCCCGGATGCACACTTCCTGACCGAAGCGCGTCATAACGGTTCCAAGGTCACCGTGTTCGCACCCGACTTCAACATCACCTCCAAACACGCCGACTGGTGGATTCCTGCCCATGCCGGCCAGGACGGTGCCTTCTGGATGGCAGTCAACCATGTCATCCTCAGTGAATTCCACCACCAGGCGAAAACGCCTTATTTCATCGATTATCTCAAGCGCTACACCGACACCCCCTTCCTGATTGAACTGACAGAAAAAAACGGAGCATTCAGTGCAGACCGCATGGCCAGGGCCGGGGAACTGGAGCGCTACAGTAAAGAGGAGAACGGCGGGTTCAAGTACCTGGTCTGGGATGAGACCAGCCAGGAGCCGCGCATGCCGCTCGGCACCCTCGGCTTCCGCTGGCAGGAGAAGAAGGGCGAGTGGAACCTACAGATGAAGGACGGGCAGGATGGCTCCGATCTAGCACCACAGCTCACGCTGCTCGACAACCATGACGAAATTCTGCAGGTCGCGTTCGATGATTTCTCAAACAGCAGCTCAGTACAGCGCGGCGTGCCGGTACGCTATCTGGAGACCGCACACGGCCGTGTCGCCGTGACCACCGTCTTTGATCTGCTGATGGCTCAGTTCGGGGTCAACCGCGGCCTCGCAGGTGGCTACCCTAAGGATTACGATGCTGAAGACGGGGTCTACACTCCGGCCTGGCAAGAAAAATTCACCGGCATCGACCGCTCCAACGTCATCCAGTTTGCACGGGAATGGGCATCGACCGCAGAGAAGACCGAGGGCAAATGTTCAATCATCATTGGCGCCGGCGTCAATCACTGGTACCACGCCAATCTGATCTACCGCGCCGGGATTTCAGCCTTGATGCTCTGCGGCTGCATCGGTAAGAACGGCGGCGGACTCAACCATTACGTCGGGCAGGAGAAACTCGCACCGGCCGCGCCATGGGCGACCATTATGGGCGCTCTCGACTGGTCCAAACCACCTCGTTTTCAGAACGCACCCTCTTTCCATTACGTGCATACCGACCAGTGGCGCTATGAGCGCACCTCGGACGAATCGCGGATCAATCCGGTCGCCGAAGATAGCGCCATCACTTCCGGCCACACCATGGATCACCAGGTCCGAGCGGTGCGCAACGGCTGGCTCCCCTTCTATCCGCAGTTCGATCGTAGCCCGATCGAAGTGGTCAAACAGGCCGAAGCTGCCGGGGCCAAAAATGATCAGGAAGTGATCGACTGGACCGTCAAACAGCTAGTCGAGAAGAAGATGAAGTTCGCCGTTGAGGATCCCGACGCGCCGGAGAACTGGCCGCGGATGTGGATCATCTGGCGCGGCAATGCCCTGATGTCGAGTGCCAAGGGACATGAATATTTCATGAAACATTATCTGGGCACTCACTCTGGCAGCATCGCTCCCGAGACCGCGGAGGAGTTTGTCAAGGAGGTCAAGTGGCACAAGAAGGCACCGGAAGGGAAGCTCGACCTGGTCGTCGATATCAACTTCCGCATGGACACCTCGGCGCTCTACTCCGACATTGTCTTGCCGACCGCAACCTGGTACGAGAAGGACGACCTCAATACCACCGACATGCACTCCTTTATCCACCCGCTGCAGGAAGCTGTTCCGCCCTGCTGGGAATCGAAGAGTGACTGGGATATTTTCAAAGGGTTGGCCAAAAAGGTCAGTCAGTTGGCCGAAACCCATCTGCCCGACCCGGTACGCGAGATTGTCTCGGTCCCGCTTGCGCACGACACCCCGGCCGAGATGGCCCAGTTCGAGATGAAGGACTGGAGTAAGGGGGAATGCGAGCCGATCCCCGGCAAGACCATGCCCGGCATGGTGGTGGTCGAACGCGACTACAAGAACCTGTACAACCGTTTCATCTCCTTCGGTCCCGGCGCTAGAAATGGCATCGGCGCTCACGGCCTCTCCTGGCCGATCGAGGATTACTACGATGAGATGGCGACCGGCGAAAAAACTGTCAAATGGAACGGCAAGTCCTACCCGACCCTGGTCGAGGCCAAGGATGCCGCAGAGATTATCCTTAAGCTCGCTCCTGAAACCAACGGCGAGATGGCCTTCCGCGCCTTTGAAGCCGAAGAGAAGAAGGTCGGCCTGCCGCTGACCGACCTGGCCGAGGCCAGCCGCGACGTGCGCACCACCTTCGCCGATCTGGCCGCGCAACCGCGCCGCCTGCTCAACAGCCCGATCTGGAGCGGACTGGTCACCGATGGCCGAGCCTATTCTGCCTACTGTCTCAACGTCGAAAAGCTTGTTCCCTGGCGCACCCTGACCGGCCGCCAGCACTTCTATCTCGATCATCAGGGCTATATCGCGGCCGGCGAGCATCTACCAACCTACAACCCAAAGCCGGACCACAGCACCCTGCAGGATTTTCTGGCGACCGACACCAGTGACAAGAAGAGCATCATGCTCAACTACCTGACCCCTCACGGCAAATGGGGCATCCACAGCACCTACACCGACAACCATCGCATGCTGACCCTGTCGCGTGGCTGCCACCCCTTCTGGATCAACGATCAGGATGCAGAACAGATCGGCGTCTTCGACAACGACTGGGTCGAGGTCTACAACGACCACGGCGCTGTGGTGACCCGCGCCATTGTCAGTTCGCGACTGCCGCGCGGCATTTCGTTCCTTTATCACGCCATGGAACGAACTATTGGCATACCCAAATCGCCTTCGCGCGGCAACAAACGCGCCGGCGGACATAACAGCCTGAACCGGATCCGCCTCAAGCCGAACCTGATGCTCGGCGGCTACGGCCAGTTCACCTACGCCTGGAACTACTGGGGCCCAACCGGCGCCAACCGCGATACCTACATTATGGTACGTAAGCTGGATGGTGAACCAGAGTGGTGATTTATGCTCCCTCTCCCTAAGGACCCACAGGGCCTAAAGGAGAGGGTTGGGGTGAGGGGGAATGGTCGCAAAAAGGCCCCCTCATCCGACCTTCGGCCACCTTCTCCCTCAGGGAGAAGGGATAGTCGAACATTTAGAAGTTTAGTAGCTGGGCTTTGAAGCAGGGAGAGTTTTATGGATATTCGCGCACAGGTCTCATCGGTATTTCACCTCGACAAGTGCATCGGTTGCCACACCTGCAGCATCGCCTGCAAGAACTTGTGGACCGATCGTCGCGGCAATGAATACATGTGGTGGAACAACGTTGAAACCAAACCGGGGACCGGCTACCCGACCAAATGGGAAGACCAGGAGAAATATCGTGGCGGTTGGGAAAGGGTCGGCTCGCAACTGCGACTGAAGCAGGGCGGCAAAGCCTCAACCATCGGCAAGATTTTTCATAACCCCGATCTGCCGACCATGGACGATTACTATGAGCCGTTCACCTTCAAGTATGCCGACCTGATCAACGCTCCGGCCGGCACCGATCAACCAACAGCGCGCCCGATCTCGATGGTCAGCGGCAAGCCGATGAAGATTGAAGCTGGGCCCAACTGGGATGATGACCTTTCTGGCTCGACGGTCTACGCCGCCAACGATCCCGGCGTGATTGAGTTGAGCGAGGAACAGCAGCAGCAACTTTTCGCCATCGAAAAGATGGTGATGTTCCACCTGCCGCGCATCTGTAACCACTGCACCAACGCCGCCTGCGTAGCCAGCTGTCCTTCGGGCGCCATCTACAAGCGCGGCGAAGACGGCATTGTGCTAATCAATCAGGACAAATGCCGTGGTTGGAGAATGTGCGTCTCGGCCTGCCCCTACAAAAAGACCTATTACGGCTGGGCCACTGGAAAATCTGAAAAATGTATCCTCTGCTACCCGCGTCAGGAAGCGGGTGAAGCACCCGGCTGTTTCCATTCCTGCGTTGGTCGCATCCGCTATCTCGGCGTACTGCTCTACGATGCCGACAAAATAGAAGCCACCGCAATGAAGGCGGATGGTGAACTGGCCGCCGCTCAACGTGAAATGATTCTCGACCCCTTCGATCCTGAGGTGATAAAAGCGGCACGCGAAGGTGGACTTGCCGATCAGATAATCAAAGCAGCCCAAGCCTCTCCGGTTTACAAGTTCGTCAAGGAGTGGGGAATTGCCCTGCCGTTACACCCCGAGTTCCGCACCCTGCCGATGCTCTTCTACGTACCGCCACTCTTACCGGTGCTGTCGAGCGAAAATCGGGGAACCCAGAAAATTTCCAATGATTTCTTCACCAGTCTTGAGCAGGCTAGGTTGCCACTGAAATACCTGGCAGGGATGTTCTCTGGCGGAAATGAAGAAGAGGTCAAAGCGGTTTATCGCAGATTAATCGCAGTTCGTATTCAGCGTCGCGCGGAAACCGTCGGAGATCTATCCGAAGCTGAGCTGCTAAATGCCCGTGAGTTATCCGGCCTCGATCGCGATGCGTTGGACGCTATTTTCCGCATGACCAGCCTGACCCGCATCAAAGAGCGGATCGTTGTCCCGCCGATGCTACGTGAACAGGCGATTGAAGCGGGGATGGACCCCGAAGAGTACAAACAAGAGATGGGTTTCGGCAGCCGCAAAGCACCAAAGAGACGGTGGTAATCATGGAGTCATTGAACCTGAAATTCTGTCTCAACTTCAGCGAACTCCTCAGCTATCCAAACGACCGGATCAAGTTGATATCTGCTGATTTCAATCGTCAGCTACAAGAATCTGACCCGGAAGCAGCTGCGCCCTTGGCAGGTTTTATCAATTTTCTAGAGCTACAGAACTTGGCGCAGATAGAAGAGATATTCACCTCAACCTTTGATCTACAGGCACTCAGCGACCCCTATGTCGGCTTTCAGCTTTGCGGTGAAAGTCAGGCACGCACCATGTTCCTGATGAAGCTACAAGAACTCTACGCTAAACAGGATTTTTCCTGCGGCACTGAACTTCCCGACCACCTGAGTGTGATGCTGCGCTTCATCGGCAGCATTGATGATCCACAGGGGAACACCGAGATCATTGTCGATGCCCTGCTGCCCGCACTTGAGAAAATTATCGCAGGGATCGAAACCCAGGACCACCCTTACCGGCAACTGCTGCATGCCTTACAAATCTATCTGACAAACAGAGTTGGAAATGAGCTGCCTTAGACACAGCGGCAGAAGGAGTTGTCCCATGGCTGATATGATCCTGTTCGGCGTCTTCCCCTATGTCGCGCTAGCACTGGCGATCGGTGTCGGTATCTACCGTTATACCATCGACCGTTACTCTTATTCATCGCAGTCTTCGCAATTTCTGGAGAGCAAGGCGCTCTTTTGGGGTTCACTCCCCTGGCACTACGCGATCCTGCTGATTCTGATCGCCCATTTTCTGGCGTTTCTGGTTCCGGCCAGCTGGGGAACCCTGCTTGGCTCGCCAGCACGCCTGGTCTTTCTGGAAATCACCGGCATCGCCCTCGGTATCACCACCATGATTGCCCTGGTGATTCTGATCTTCCGCCGCGTCATCAACCCACGGGTCAATGCCGTGACCAGTCACATCGACTGGCTGCTGCTCGCCGCGCTGCTGCTGCAGGTTGTAACCGGAGTCTATATTGCCATCAGCTTGCGCTGGGGTGGAGTCTGGTATGTGCATACTGTTTCCCCCTGGCTCTGGTCGCTGGTCAAACTCAACCCCCAGATCGATTATCTGGCCAACCTGCCGGGGATCGTTCAACTGCATGCGGTCAACGCATTTTTCCTGGTTGCGATCTTCCCCTTCTCACGGTTGGTTCACGTCGTCAGCATACCTATCAGTTATCTGGGGCGTCCCTATCAGGTTGTGATCTGGTACCGTCAACGGCGCAGCAACTGAATATTGATTATTTGATTGGGGAAAAGAGGCGTTCCCTATCTTGAATTCGGACAAAAAAGGTTACTTTTATGATGGAACAAAAAGCAACTGCCACATCCCACAAGGTGCTCTTTCTCAACACTCTTGCCTTTACGGTTTGCTTTGCCGCCTGGATGTTCAACGGCGTGCTGGTGACCTTTCTAGCCGATAATCAGGTCTTTGACTGGGGCCCAATTGAGATTGGTTGGCTGATGGGGATCCCGGTGCTGACCGGCTCAATCTTCCGCCTGCCCGCCGGGATGCTGACTGATAAGTTTGGCGGCAAGCCGGTCTACGGAACGCTGCTCTTTATCTGTGCTGTTCCGATGTATCTGCTCTCCTATGCCGATAGCTTCATGACTTTTGCCTTGTGCAGCTTCGGTTTCGGTCTGGCCGGGGTCAGCTTTTCAATCGGCATCGCTTTTTCGTCGGTCTGGTATCCGCGCGAACGCCAGGGCACAGCACTGGGGATCTTCGGCGCCGGTAACGCCGGAGCTGCGTTGACCACCCTCTTTGCACCGACCCTGCTTAACCGCCTGACTGATAATGGTGCCAACATTGATGGCTGGCGCCAACTACCGGTCTATTACGCCATCATCCTGGCAGCAATGGGCGTGATCTTCCTCATCTTCGCCGAAAATAAGAAGCCTGCCTCCTCGACCAAATCCTTCAGACAGATGCTGACGCCGTTGAAAAATGTACGGGTCTGGCGTTTCGGGCTCTACTACTTTCTGGTCTTCGGCTGCTTCGTCGCCTTTTCACAATGGCTGGTGCCCTACTTCGTCAACGTCTACTACCTGCCACTGGTTACCGCCGGAATTTTTGCTTCAATGTTCAGCCTGCCGTCCGGAATCATCCGCGCGTTAGGCGGCTGGCTCTCAGACAAATTCGGTGGGCGCTCCATCATGTACTGGGTGCTGGGCGCCTCGGTCATTATCAGCTTTCTGGTCATTATTCCAAAGATGGATGTTTACTCGCCGGGCCGCGGCGTGATGGCCAAAAGATCGGGCGTCGTCACCGCCGTCAGCGGCGAATCGATCAGTGTCGCCGGTAAAGTTTATGCTCTTAAACTCAAACCAGACCCCGACGTGAACTACGATGATCAGATGCTGATCCTGCCGACCAAACAGGCGTGGCAAGAACCGGTGGTTGAGGTCGGACAGACGGTCAAAAAGAAAGAATTATTGGCCAAAGGGGTCACTAGCATATTCTTTCAGGCCAACGTCTGGATCTTCGCCATTCTGATCATTCTGCTCGGCAGCGTCTGGGGGATTGGGAAAGCGGCGGTCTACAAACTGATTCCAGATTATTTTCCTGATGAGGTCGGCGTGGTCGGCGGCATGGTTGGCGTATTGGGAGGACTAGGCGGGTTCGTCTGCCCGATCATCTTCGGCTACCTGCTCGAATGGACCGGACTCTGGACAAGCTGCTGGATCTTCATGTGCGGCTTGTCGCTGGTCTGTCTGCTCTGGATGCACTTGACTGTATCGAAACTGATGAAAGAAAAACATCCGAAAGATATGCAAAAAATCGAGCAAGATAAATTCAACATTATTGAAGATGCCCTCAAGGAGTAAGACAACATGTCAATCAATCTAGACAAATGGGATGTCGAGGACGAGAAATTCTGGGAGTCCGAAGGCAAGAAGATCGCCACCCGTAACCTGTGGATTTCGATTCCCAGCCTGCTCTGCGGATTCGCGGTCTGGCTCTACTGGGGGATCATTACGGTACAAATGATCAACCTCGGCTACCCCTTCAGCCAGTCGCAACTCTTCACGCTGTCGGCGATTGCCGGTCTGACTGGTGCAACACTGCGGATTCCCAGCTCTTTTCTAATCCGTATCGCCGGTGGACGTAACACCATTTTCCTGACTACGGCCCTGCTGATGATCCCGGCAGTCGGAACCGGCTTCGCCCTGCAGAACGTCAACACTCCGATTGAGATCTACTATCTGCTCGCCCTGCTCTCCGGTTTAGGCGGCGGAAACTTTGCCTCGTCGATGTCGAACATCAGCTTTTTCTTCCCCAAAAAAGTTCAAGGAACTTCGCTGGGACTAAATGCCGGGCTGGGTAATTTCGGCGTCACCACCATGCAGATCCTCATCCCGCTTGCAATGACCTTCGGCCTGTTCGGCGGCACTCCGCAGAAACTGATCAACACCAGCGGCACCCTGATCGGTAAAATCCCGGCCGGGACCGAAACCTACATCCACAATGCCGGTTATCTCTGGTTGATCTTCCTCATCCCGTTGGCCTTTGCCGGTTTCTTCGGCATGAACAATATCAAAACCAAGACGGTCACTCCCAACCTCGGTTCTGCCGGTAAGTCGTTCGGTATGATCATCGGTCTGCTACTGATCGCTTTCGTCACTGCAGTGGCCGGTCTTTACCTGATGCTGCCTGCCCCGGTCGGGCTGGGCCTACTTAGTAAATGGATTGTGCTGCCGTTGGTTGTCGTCGCCACGGTCTTTGGGATGAAGTATTTGACCAGCGGCGGTCTGCGTGAAAATCTCGACCGCCAGTACAAAATTTTCGAAAACAAGCACACCTGGGCGATGACGATCATCTACACCATGACCTTCGGTTCTTTCATCGGCTACTCGGCGGCATTTGCCCTGTCGATCAAGGTTATCTTCGGATTTTCGCATATCATGGTCGACGGCGTCATGACCCACAACACGATCAACCCCAACGGTCCCAGCGCCCTGATGTTTGCCTGGATGGGGCCCTTCATCGGTGCGCTGATCCGTCCGATCGGCGGAAAAATTGCGGATAAAGTTGGCGGTGCCATTGTTACCCAATGGGTTTCGATTGTGATGATCGCCTCGGCTCTGGGCTGCGCATATTTTATGAAAGCCGCCTATTCCTCTGCCACTCCAGAAACGGTCTTCGTACCCTTTTTGATCCTGTTCATCGTGCTGTTCGCAGCAACCGGCGTTGGTAACGGATCAACCTTCCGTTCGATCGCGATGATCTTCAACGCCGAGCAGGCTGGCCCCGTACTGGGCTGGACCTCGGCGATTGCCGCCTACGGTGCTTTTATCATTCCCAAAGTCTTCGGCGAGCAGATCAAAGCCACGACGCCCGAATATGCCCTCTATGGTTTCGCGATTTTCTACTTTATCTGCCTGGTGATCAACTGGTGGTTCTATACGCGTAAAGATGCCTACATCCAGAACCCCTGAGCCACTACTGCGACGCAAGAGACTCACAGGGACAGGCACCAACATCGGAGCCTGTCCCTTTTTTACAGGAGAATCCCAATGTTTCCCGAAAAACTCAGCCAACAGATCATCGAAAACGCCCCGGATGCCATCCTCTACGTCGACAACAAGGGCTTGATCCAACACTGGAACCAGGGCGCCGAGCGCATCTTCGGTTTCACCTCCCACGAGGCGATCGGTCAATCCCTCGACATTATCATCCCCGAGAAGCTACGTGGCCGTCACTGGGAGGGCTATTTCAAGGTCATGACCAGTGGCGAGTCACGCTACGGCACCGACCTGCTTTCAGTCCCGGCGAGCCATCGCGATGGCCAGCGACTATCGGTCGATTTCAGCATCGTGATGCTCAAAAACGAGCAGGGTCAGGTCACCGGGATCGCGTCGCTCATGCGCGACATGACTGCCCAGCGTCAGAAAGAGAAAGAGTTGCAACAGCGAATTACCGAACTGGAGGAGAAATAACGATGCTTATCCAGAGAAAAATCTTTCTAGCTCTTACTGTGATCATGCTCTCCGCCACGCCTTTTGCTTTAGCGAGCGAGCAAAACCATCACGAAAAGACAAGTTCAGAGCATGATATTCAAATATCTCCTGATTTAAAAATACTTCTTAATCAGGAGATGACCGCTATCCAAAAAGGCATGATGGAACTGGTACCAGCCATTGCTGCCGGGAACTGGAAGGTAATTGAGAACATCGGCAAGAAGATCAAAGCCAGCTTTATTATGAAACAGAAACTGACCAAGGCGCAAAAGGAAGAATTACATCGGGTCTTGCCAGCAGATTTTATTGAGAGGGATCAATCATTTCATAAGTCTGCGGGAATGCTGGCACATGCGGCAGAGCAGAAAAATGCAGATATCGTAAATTTCTATTTTTTCAAACTGAATGAAGCTTGTGTTTCATGCCATTCAAAGTTTGCAACGGATCGTTTCCCAGGACTTGTCAAGGCAATTGAGAGGAACAATCATCACGATTAAATGATCTCAGGAGCCGACACGAAAGAGCAGAGAAACAACGCTACAACAGCTAGTTCCATACAAAAAATCCTACCCCATGGTAGAATGTTTTCAGCAGGTAGCGACTGACGCAAGCCTGTCTCTACTGTCCCGCAGATCGTCAGTTTTAAAACGGCAGATGCCGGGGAAGGAGAAGACTCATGGGACAAAAATACGTTGATTGTCGAGAACTGTCAGGGGACATACATTGCAAGACAACCCTCGTTGCTAACACCAACGACGAGCTGATGGAAGTCGTGATCAAGCACGCGATCAATGTTCACGGTCTTGCCAACACCACCGATTTCCGCAAGCAGGTCAGTGCTCATGTCAGAGAAGGCAACCCGCCGATCTGATGTGATCAGACATACTGGTTTTTTTAGGGACACCTCTTGCGGAGTGTCCCTTTTTCATGCTCTTTCAGGCAGGCTCTGTCACCGGCTTCGTAACCGGCTCGGATTGATCATCTATTTTCAGATGAATCAGCGTCGCAAAAACACTCAAGCCACAAGCCAAGACCCACACCGAATCGTAAGACCCGGTGTGATCAAAGACCCAGCCGCCCAGCCAGGCGCCCATAAATGCCCCGAGTTGATGACCAAGGAAAACCACACCGAAGAGGGTACTGAGATAACGCGCACCAAACAGCTGCGCCACCAGCCCGCTGGTTAAAGGCACGGTGCCGAGCCAGGTTGCACCCATGCAGATTGCGAAGGCGATAACCGTCACCTCACTTTTGGGCAACAGAATAAAACCGAGCAGGATCAGACTACGTAGAGCGTAGAGGAGCGACAGCGCCCGCTTGCGGCGAAAGAGGCCGCCCATGTGCCCCCAGGTGTAAGTGCCGATGATGTTGGTTAAGCCGATCAACATCAGGGCGGTCGCACCCAACTTGGGTGAGAAGCCGAGGTCAGTCAGATAGGCCGGCAGATGTACTACGATGAAGACCACGTGAAAACCGCAGACGAAGAAGCCAGCGGTCAGCATTTTATAGCCGCGATGCGAAAATGCCTCGCGTAGCGCAGCCAGCGGAGAAGCGGCCAGAGATTCGAGCGGAATGGCGGCGACATGACCCCGATTGCGTACCGCGATCGCCAAGGGCGCCATCAGCAGGGCGAGAATACCGAACAGAACCAAGGTCGTCTGCCAACCGTAGCTGTTGAGAAGACCTTGACTGATCGGAATCATGATGAACTGACCAAAAGAACCGCCAGCACTGGCCAATGCCAAAGCGACGTTGCGTTGTTTGTCGGTCACCAGGCGACCAACCGCTCCGAGCACAACTGCAAAACCGGTTGCGCTCATCCCCAAACCAACCAGCAACCCGGCACCAAGGTTGAGGACTAGCGCGCCTTCGGCCTGACTCATCAACAACAATCCGCCGATGTAGAACAGACACCCCAGAGCAATCACTCGTCCCGCGCCAAAACGGTCAGAGACCATGCCAACCAACGGCTGCACAAAGCCCCAGAGTAGATTCTGATAGGCGATGGCCAGAGCAAAGACTTCACGAGAAATTCCCAGGTCAGCCGTCATCACCGGCAGGAACAGACCGAAAGTCTGGCGAATACCCAGTGCCAGACAAAGAATCGCCGCACCAGTCAGGGGAATCAGTAGCCATTTGTAGCGTCGTAGAGAAGTCATAGGACCCACTTTAGCCAGTTGTGTGTCTTGGGCGCAAGCGTTGCCCTTTGAAAAATTAGGGCAATTCTGTTTGTTCCCTTACCGTCTTAGAGACAGGATTACAGGCACTGCGATGAAAAGACTGTCCGTTGTGCGGAACCTGCCTATCGCTTCAATTCGGCGTGGACTTCAGCAGCCAATTGCTGCAGGCCCAGCGGTTTCATCAAAAAATTCATAACACCCAACCGCTGCGCCTCATCAACATCATCCTTCTCGGCTTGCCCGCTCATAATCAGGGCCTTCTGTTTTGGATGAAGCTTCAGAATGCGCCGACAGGTTTCGAGTCCTCCGATACCCGGATCCATGACCATATCGAGCAACAACAAATCGACTTTACGATGGCCAAGCATGGCAACGGCGGTTTCGCCGCTTTCAGCTTCAGAAACCTGGTATCCCAGAGACCGCAGCATACTCCCGGTAACCTGACGTGGCACTGCTTCGTCATCGATAACCATGATCGACTCTCCAGCCCCCTGTAACAACGGAAGAGCCGCAAACTTGCCCGAAAATTGCTCAGCACTATGCACGCTCGCCGGCAGATAGACATCAAAGACAGAGCCCGGATTATTCTTCATGCACATCAAAATAACCGCCATGTTCGTGAACAATGGCCCAACAGATGGCGAGGCCAAGACCTGTTCCACTCGAGCCCATAACTTTTTTGGAAAAGAACGGTTCAAAGATCCGGCTCAAAAACTCAGGGGCGATCCCGCTGCCATTATCGCCGATCCGCAATCGAACATAGTTTCCCGCTGGGATCGTATCGTAACCATTAATGGGTCCATCCAGTGCCTGTTCCGAAGTCTGAATTTCGACCTGGCCCTGCGACCCGGACGCATCCAGGGCATTGAGCAACAGGTTCATGATGACTTCGCGCAAATGATGGCTTTTCCCGGTAACCGCTGGCAACCTGGAGTTCAGATCCACTTTAAGCTGAATCGGTGTCTCATTGCGCTTGTTGTTAAATTCTGGAGATGACAGGTACTCTTCGATCACCCGGTTGAGATCAATCTCCCCCTGGCTTGCGGCACTGCTGCGTGACAAAACCTGCATATCACCAACCACATCGGCTATCCTTACCCCGGTATCGCGAATAGCAACCAGGTTATCTCGTTGTTTCTGCGAAAGGTTTTCGTCCTGCAACATCAAATCGGGGTATCCCACAATCCCGGTCAGCATATTGTTTAAATCATGTGCGACACCCCCTGCAAGCAAGCCGATGGCTTCCATTTTTTTTGCTTGATGGAGTTTCTCCCCCATTCCACGCAGTGATTCCTCGGCTTTTAATTGCTGGAGAAGGTTCTGCTGAATGGCATCGTTTTGACGGGAAAGAATTCGGGCCTGCCAGAGGTAAAACAGCAACAAGCACAGGGCCAGAAGTCCCAGGCTACCTCGAACCATTTGACTGGGCATGTTCGATTCGCGGCTGACGGTATAGCCGAGCAGTGCGACAATTTTTCCCTCGAAATCGTGCACCGGGTAGGTAATATCCAGGGCACCGGTGTCCTCGTGCTCTTCATCAAGAAAAATAATCTCGCCCAGGGCAAAGACGTCCAGATCTTCCTCATGCGCGGGTTTACCGATTCTACTCGGCAAGCTGCTGGCGATATGGGTGTAATCACCGTTTTCGTCCATGGCAATAACGCTGAGCCGAACAATCCGTGGATCACGCAGAACCAGCTTGTCGATGCGCAGCTGAATCATTACGATCTGTTGTTCCGAATTTCCATGCAGGATATCGGAGATCGCAACTTCGAGCACCCGGCAGCGACTTAGAGCCTCAAAACGGAACCTCTCTTCATCGGTCTGTTTCATGGTCAACAGCGACCAAGTGACAAAAACCAACATCGCCACCAGAACAGAGAGTTGGAAGAGACCCTGCCGTGAGAAATATGATCCGATACTGGTGCGCGTATCTGACATGCTGACCCTCCCTATACCAATTATTTCAAAAAATTAGATATGTTTTACATGTAGCCAGATACCGGCAGGCTGTCAACCTAAAACCCCGGAGTTACGCCTCCGGAGCAGCAAAGAAGACCGCATGGTTGGAGGTGAATAACGGTGGGGTACGATTAACGATCGTACGGATCGCCGCAGAACCGAGCAGACGTCGATCGAGAAAGCGCCGAGCGGTGGCGCGGTTCCAGTCACTCTTTGTTTCAAACCTCCGGTAGAGACCGAGCGAATTGGTGCCTTCAATCGGGACGGTAGTGGCAATTCCGTACTGTTCCGGGTTATCAAGCAGACCTGAAGAACGCGGTAGATTCATGATCGCAAGATTGAGAAAACCGATCTGTTCAGCATGGGCCTCGAGAAATTCGAGGGTTAATTCAGCGTCGGCCTCAGTCTCACCGGGGGTGCCGAGCATGATGTAAATAAAACTGGCGATACCAGCACTGGCGAGATTTATAAGAATTTTTGACGCAGCCTCAAGGCGCACCCCCTTCCCCAGCCGATCAAGAACCTGCTGTGAGCCACTCTCCAGCCCTAACTGCAACATGCGACAGCCGCTCTTTGCCAACTTAGCAACAAAATCGACATCCTCCAGAATCGCCTCGAAACGAACAAAACCAAACCAGTTCAAATCAGCGAGTTCATCGCCACGCTCGGCCAACACTTTCAACATGTTGACCGGAACCGCATTGTCGGTGAGCTGGATATGACTAATCCCATAGTCATCAGCTATCTGGCGCATCAGGTCAGGCAGTTCGGCCGGTCGGGTGGCCGTG
This sequence comes from Deltaproteobacteria bacterium, assembly GCA_024280485.1. GTDB lineage: Bacteria > Desulfobacterota > Desulfuromonadia > Desulfuromonadales > Geopsychrobacteraceae > Geopsychrobacter. Next base: position 67,213 of record JAJRQB010000030.1, on the reverse strand, counting down.
TAGGGGTGAACCGGCGCTGCCGCTTCAGGGCAGAAAAGGCAGCGTTTCCAATAGCAACCGCGAGAAGCGCTCAATGGCAAAACTGGCTGTGGCGAGAAGTAATCGGGCAGTCTGGCAAAACTGAAATCGGGAGCAAAACCGATCTGGGTGGCATCGGCCAGAAAGTAAGTATCGGCAACCTCCCCTTTTGCCAGAGCAGTCAGGCTTGATTCACCTGGACCGAAGATCAGTCGGTCAAAGGGCGATAAAGACAAGCCGAGCGTCTTCAAAGGTTCTTGCCATGAGGTCACCAAACCTCCGCCAGCGACAAGAAGCGTATCCGGGAGTGCCCGACGCAACAGACCAGCCAATTCAAAAGCAGGAATCGCCTGATGGAGATAGTTGATCGAAATGGCAATAATGCGCGGGCGCACTGCAACAATATGTGGCAGCAACTCGTTACGGAAATAATCAGCGAACAGGGTGCAAACTTCCCCCGCAGCGACACGAGTGAGATCTTCAGGAACAAAAGGGGAAAGGCCTGTGTTCTGGTAATCTCCCAGGGTCAAACGCTCTTCACCACCAACAGTGTTCCACACCGCCAGCAGACGATTGAGATAGCGCACGGCTGTGTTGTAACGCGCAAAGTTCTGACCCGCTAGCGGCGAGCGCAGCAATTTCAGCGAAGCGGCGCGATGTTTCAGGGCACGCTTTAAGTTGGTATCGATCTCAGGCCCGACCTGGGCAGCCAACCTCTCACCATCAAGCAGGTTGAGGTAAGCATCAAGGTTGGCGTCGAGCGCCTCGACCTTCAACCCCTCTCCCTTCAAGTGAGCAAGCAACACCGCCAGAGCGAGCGGCGGCTCAGCGGGCTTAAGCGCTGGAGGTTGAATCAGCAGAATATCAGTCATCAAAATCATCTCACCAGAGTCATTCGGAATTCCCTCCACATGACTTACTCTTTTATTGAGCTGCATGACAATAAAAAACGATCGCAGATCCAAATGATCTACGACCGTTAAAAATACAATTTTGTTTGAACAGGGATTCGCTGATCACGTCACCTCGGACGCAGATCGATACAAGCCAGTCAACTGGCAGTACCAATTAGCGGTGAACAAAGATTGATTTGTTGGTAATAGGTTGTTTTCACGATCTGTGAAAATTCCTATCGATAACAATGCTGTTTCAGTACCCTGAAATTTATCTTTCAATCCTTTTGACATTAGCCTCCGGCAATAATTATTTTCGATTTTATAGAAGGTCATGCTACTTTGAAGAATGTCAGAGTTATTTTATCTCGGTCAAGACGCCACCTTTGATCAATTCCTATACATCTAAAGTGAGTTGGTATTGCCTGATATAATTCCCGTCAATGAACAAAACGTTCGCAAAAGGGTTCTGTGGCCCCTTGGGATCACTCTGATCATTTTCCTGGCGTTATTTCTTGCCGCTTTCCATATCTACCTGCAGCGCGAACTCTCCCGAAAACTCGATACTCATATCGATTTTGTAGCAACCCTGTATCAAGATTTTCTGACCGAACGTTCAGCCACAATGCGGACCCTGATCAAACAGGTCCAGAAGAACCAACGTCTGACGCAAGCTATGGTCCGCAAGGATCGGAGCGTTTTGTTAGAAGAATCAACTCCGTTGTTTCAAGAATATCTGCAAGAACAAAACATTACCCATTTTTACTTTCATGAACCGGACGGCTTTAATCTGCTCCGCGTCCACAAACCAGACCGCTTTGGAGACCAGATCAAGCGGATTACTCTGCAACAAGCCCGCAGCAGCAAGCAAGTTGCAAGCGGTGCCGAACTCGGGCCACTAGGGACATTCACCCTGCGGGTTGTTGTTCCATGGTTTTCTGAGGGTCAACTCATCGGATATATCGAGTTCGGTGAAGACGTTGAGCCGCTATTGAACAGAATGGCGATCCAGACTGGATCACAGATGGCACTCCTGATAAATAAAAACTTACTCGATAAAGATTTGTGGCAAGAGGGGCAGTCGATGCTCGGCCGCACGATGAAGTGGCAATCACTTCCAGAACATGTTGTTACCGCGACGACCGAAGACCAACTCCTGAAGGATATTTCACGATTCATCTCAGCCCCGTATCTTACGGGACAGGATGATATTAATCTTTCACTGTTAAATCAGCTCTTCCGGGGCCGTTACCTGCCCCTTGCCGATGCAAGCGGCCGAGACGTTGGATCGATGCTGATTTTACAGAACATCGATACAACCCTGAGTGATCATCGCACCTCTATAGCCCTGATATCGGCTCTCTGCATTTTATTGGGTAGCATCCTTTTTTTCTCCGCCCACACCATCCTCGGACGCGCAGAACAGGACCTTAGGGCCGCCCGACAAAAACGAATTGACGAGATCGAAAAAACTCATCAGGCCAATGTTCAACTCGAATTGCAAATCACCGAAAAAAAGAGCGCCGAGAAGGCCCTGAAAGAAGCTCACGACAATCTAGAACAGAGAGTCGATGAGCGGACGACTCAGCTTTATAAACAGCAACAGTTACTCAAAAACAATCTGCTCGAAGCGCGTCGAACGCGAGACAGATTATCTGGAATCATGCGCTCGGTCGATGATGTCCTGTTTGTCATCGATAACCAGGATAATATTCTGTTACTGAATGAAAGTGCCTGTAGCCTGCTCCACTCAAAACTGGATAAAGTGATCGGCAAAGCTGCTGCTACGGTGATCTGGATCGATTCATTGCGGATCAAGGTGATGGAAACCCTGCAAAAAAGAGCTGGTGGCATCCTGTTTGACTTTGAAATCATCAATTCAGAGCTGGGATCATCGCTGGTGATGCAGGTTCGTAGTTCGGTGCTGACCGATCCGCAAGGCCAGTACGAAGGGATGATATTCCTCGCACGAGATGTCACTCGGGATCGGAGTATGGATCGTCTGAAGAGTGAATTCATCTCCGTAGCCGCACACGAATTAAGCACCCCACTGGCAACAATTCTCGGCTTTTCCGAATTACTGATAGAGAACAACATTCAGAATGAGAATGATCGCCAGGATTATGCCCAATTCATCTACGATAAAGCGGAATCACTCTCAAGATTGCTGGACGAAATGCTCGATATCAGTCGGATTGAATCAGGAATACCGCTGAAGCTGCACCTCGACACAAAACAGGTCGGAGATCTCCTCCTGCCAACAATAGAACAATACCAAAAACGTGAAAAATACCGACAGTTTAATGTTGACCTCGCCGAGCCAGAAATCCTGCTCTAGGCCGATTCAGACAAAATCGCTCAAATCATGGAAAACTTGCTCAGCAATGCCGTTAAGTTTTCGGAAAAGGACTCCCCGATTACCATTACTGGTCAGGTTACGAACGAAGGCTATCGTTTGACCATTTGTGATCAAGGCATCGGGATGACTTCGGAACAGACCAACCACGCCTTCGAAAAATTCTACCGCGGGGATACTGCCGACAAAGCCATAAAGGGGACCGGGCTCGGTCTCACTATCGCCAAGCATATCGTCGATGAACATCAAGGAAAAATCTGGTTGGAGAGACGAACCGAAAAAGGAACTAAGATTCATGTCTTGCTGCCTATTCCAAACAAAGTCACTGTTTAGACGTCGATTTAAATAAGAACCTGATATTTCAGCAAGGTGGTTATTGTTCTCCGAAATGCGCCTGACAAAACTGTTTTTATACGCGATTAGCGGTACAAACAAATTGTTGCATCTCAGAGATTCACTCTACACGCCATGACAAAGCGTTGCCCAATCTGTTAGGGTAGCGACCTTCAACTTAATCCGAACTTAAAACTCAAAATAGTATAGGCAATTCTCCATGACTGAGCTCGATAAAGCACACGCAGCCTTAAAGGCCAACCCTGAAGATCCCAACGTCAAAATGACCTTCTACAGCCTGTTTCTAAATACAATCTTCTTCGTCCCGATCAAGAAGATGAGCTCTGAGGAAAAAAAAGGGGAGAAGGTGGTCGAACTACCTCTGATTATCGAAAATGATGGGAACGACTTTCTGGTCTTTTTCGATGAACAGAAGCGTCTGAACGATTGGGCCGAGAAACATGTTCCCTGCGCGCAGATGCCGGGATTTGCACTCGTAGAGATCTCATCCCCGGAAATTCATTGGGCCATGAACGTTGGCACCGAGCATGATAAGCAATTCGGCCCGGATGAAATCTCCTGGCTCAAGGGCGTGCTTGCGATGACAAAGGGCGGGGCTTAAAAAGCAGCCATTTGAATAATAAAGAATTAAGGGCCAAGTTTGCACAGTTGCAAGCTTGGCCCTTAGTTCAATCAGAACTGCGTCAATGTTAAACCAGAAAAGTTCAGCTCAAGGTTTTGCCAAGCTCTCCAGCAGCAACCCTTCATCAGGAAATTCTCCGGTCGCTTTTTTTGAATAGATCAATCGACCGTCAACCACAACTTCATAAACACCGCCACCAGATTCGATCAAGCTGGTCTCTGCTGAAAAACTTTCTGAAAATTTGGCCGCCAGACCGGCGGCTCGATCGCGATAGTTTCACTGTCCACAATATTCGATACTGACCTTCATTTTTTCCTCCTGAAGCTGGTGGCCACGCGGCTATTCTGCTGCGTACTGATTATTTATTGAACAAGATTCTAGCATAATTGGCGGTTACCATGAAATTGTAATGGAATAAAATCACATCAGTGCTATATCCTCTTTTTCTCAAAAATCCCACTTCCATCTATATCAATGAGTCGCTTTCAACATGCTATACTCACAGGACCCGCCGTCGGCTACGTGACTGAAGAATCGATATCTCAAGCCAAGGAGTCGAACCATGTCCGAGCAGCGCCAATTTCATCGTATCCCATTTGAAACAGTCGCCCTGGTAACCCACGCAGGTCACGGCCACACCTGTGATCTGTCCGATCTGGCTTTACAGGGGGCTCTTTTTCACGCTCCTGGTGGCTTACCCCTGAAACCCGGTGACCGCTGTGCCCTGAGTATCTTCCTTCCCTCATCCGATCAGACCCTGGAATTCCGTGGGGAACTGGTGCACCAAAAAGGGGACGATTACGGCTTCCGCTTCACTAAAGAAGATGGCAACAGCATGATTCAACTGCGGCGGCTGCTGGAACTGAATTTCGGCGATGCTGAACAGACGGATCGGGAATTCGACCACTGGCTAAAAGGTTGAGAGCCACAAAAATAAACCGCGACACTATTCCCAACGACACCCCAACCCTTATATGATGAACTGAAGAACCTCAACAAAGGAGGAACAGTATGCGTCTTGCGCTTACCACTCTGCTTGTCCTTTGGTTCCTGATTCTTCCATCCCTCGGTTTCTCTCAGGACCTCGAATGTCCCAATCTGCCCAACGTTGAAGTCTCTTCAGAGGATAAAGAGAACATTGTAGAAATCTGCCTTGCAGCGAACCAAGCGATCGTCTTTCTATCCCGTTACAATTTGAGTCTTCAGCGCAAAATCCACTTTGACATTGTTGAAGAGAAGATCAGCAATCACGGCTATGATGCCTATGGCAGTTACGACAGCCGCAATGACCACATTCAACTGATGTCCTATGCTGCGATCTTAAAAGGAGAAAAACATCCACAGATGTACGGCGAACCTTTTGACCGAATACACTACAGAGGGGCCATCGCGCATGAGGTAGCGCATGCCGTGGTACAGCACAATTTGAAATTCAAGCCAATAAGCCCCGGCCCACAAGAATATCTGGCTCATTCAACCCAATTAGCGGCATTACCGACATTGCGTAGAGAGGCAATCATCAAGGCGATGGATATTGGTCCCTGGGAATCAGGTGATGCAATCAGTGATATCTACATGGCAATTGAGCCGGGAAAATTTGCAGTGAAATCATACCAACACCTGATTGGAATGTCTGATCCAACAGCTTTTGTGGAAACATTGCTCAATGCTAAGTGGTTTTATGTCTACGTACCTTAAAGTCAGCATAGAGTTCGCGGGCTTTTTCAAGTAAACTTCTGAAATGACCTTGCCACCAATCACCCACCGTTTCCCCACCCTGAAGTTCGACCAGCCCTGGCAACTGCTCCGTCCTGAATTGATAAGCGACCCGGAGACGAGCATCCGCTTTGACGAAAACTTATTACGACAGGTCGGGCGCGGCGAGAGCGGTCCCTGCCTCTGCATAAAAACAGAGCCCCGCTGTCTGGTGGTGACGCGGCGAGAAGCGCGGATGGAGAATTTCGCGCAGGCAAGCGCGACCCTTGCCACAGAGGGCTGGCCGGTGGTCGTGCGCAGCTCTGGTGGGTCCTGTGTACCACAGGGGCCGGGAATGCTTAGCCTGTCAGTGATTCATCCCAGGATTAAAGGTTGGACCTTGAAGGATGGTTATCTGTTGCTCTGCGTCCTGCTGGGTCAGTTACTGGCCAGCTATGGGATAGAGGCCGAAACCGGCGAGGTGCCGGGTTCATTTTGTGATGGCCGCTTCAATCTGCAGATCGAAGGAAAAAAGCTGGTCGGGACGGCTCAACGCTGGGCAGGTGGCAACCGTGAGCATGCGGCGGTCCTTGCGCACGCGTGTCTGCTGGTCGATCTCGATCTGCCTGAGGTAACTGCCAGGATCAACCGACTCTACAGTCTGTGCAACAACCCGCAACAGTTCGACCCTGCAGCCTGCACAACTCTTCGAAAAACCCTTCCCCCCTCTCAGCTGAGTTCTGAATCCTTTATCACCAGCGTTGAACAACAACTGGCCACGCAACTAACTAAAACTTTCGACGTTTAAATTCGATAGGATCTGTATTCTTTTTAGGACCTCGTGATGATGCCTTGTAAATGTGGATTTTGGAGATTTTCATAGTTCATATCCGTAACATCGACTTATTGATTTAAGCAAAGCTCACCCTCTTCAGGCAACTGAGCGGAATTCAGCTCACGATTCTACTTTTAACTGTGGAAATGATTTTTTACGGCAGCGCAAGAATCGGGTGGTCGCCCTCCAAAAACAAGTCTATGTTGTGCGCAAACGCAAACAACATGGAGTCATACATGAAAACTGTTAATCATACGATGGGTGCCACCGAGTGGCTTTTGCTTATTATTCTGTCTGTTCTTTGGGGCGGGTCTTTTTTCTTTGTCGGGGTTGCCGTTAAGGCCCTGCCACCATTCACCATCGTGGCTCTGCGTGTCGGTCTGGCGGCAATTGCGCTTAACCTGGTGGTGCGTGCGACCGGATTACGGATGCCGACAGACCGTCGGCTGTGGGGCGCGTTCTTTGGTATGGGATTACTCAACAACATGATCCCTTTCTGTCTGATTGTCTGGGGCCAGACCCACATCGCCAGTGGCCTCGCATCGATTTTTAACGCAACAACCCCGATTTTCACCGTCATCGTTGCCCATGCGTTTACCAAAGACGAAAAACTCACGGGCGGACGGCTGGTCGGCATTATCGTCGGTTTTGCAGGGGCCGCCGTGATCATCGGTCTGGATAGCATAGGGACTCTGGGCACCAATACTCTGGCTCAATTGGCGGTCCTCACTGCCGCGCTCTCTTATGCTTTCGCCGGGGTTTACGGCCGGCGCTTCAAAGGTTATGGAATAGCGCCACTGGTGACAGCAACCGGCCAAGTGACTGCATCAACCATCCTGTTGGTGCCTCTGGCTGTCATCGTAGATCAACCCTGGACTCTCGCTATGCCCGGAGTAGAAACCTGGTCCGCGATGTTCGGACTGGCATTGTTTTCAACCGCACTCGCCTATATCATTTATTTCCGCATTCTGGCAACAGCAGGAGCGACAAACCTGTTGCTGGTCACATTTCTCATTCCGATCAGCGCGATCTTGCTCGGGGCGTTTTTTCTTGAAGAGCAACTCGCGTTGAAAGATTTCGCTGGTATGGGGCTTATCTGTCTGGGATTGGCAGCAATCGATGGGCGAATCTTTGGTTTTTTGCGCAAAAAAATGAGCGGTAAATCAATACCAGCCCCATCGTCCCGAAATAGTCCTTAAGAGCAACAGCAGGAGCGAAGTAAATCGCCCCACAGGCGACAGACAGTGCGGGATTATAAAAAAAGAACTTCAGAAAAGCCCCGATTTCTATAACGACCCGGGACTTATTCTGTCTTCAATATTCAGAACAAGTATGACAATTAAAATAATTTACTGCCAACCTTTGCATTGACTGCTGGTGAGACAAAGGTCGCCTCACCGCTCTCAGCTTTTGGATATTGAACACCCAAGATCAAGACCTCGGAAGTCACTGGTCCCATTTGCCGGGGTTCAAAGTTCAAGACGCCCAATACCAACCTGTCTTTGACCTCTTCCACAGGGTGCTGAGTGAACCTGCCATAGCTGATTCGTTTACCAAATTTGCCAAAATCTACGCTCATTTTATACGTCGGCTTAAAGGTCTCGGTCTCAAGATCAACGGAAATGACTCTACCGACTCTTATGTCAAGCTTCTCGAATGAATCTTCATAGGATATGACCGGCTTTGTCTCTTTAGACATATTCTCGTTCTCCCCTGTGTAATTTTGGACATCCTGGGGACTCAAATCTGCCCGCAAGTTGTTCAGCAATCCGAACCGGCTAATGGCAAGGTCATTACGTATTCATTCATCCATAGCCAGTAATTGTCGCTTCTGCTGTTGGCATAACAGAAATACCCGTAGCCGGTTTCGTAGCCATTTGTTCATCAACTTCCCCTTTCTGCATTCTTCTGGCTTGATCAATACCAGAGAAGCAAAGGGAGGTTCTTGTACAAAATTGATCTACTTAAGTATTTAGAATCTGACGCCAGTAAAGACCTGGATGGATGCCAAATTTAGTTTTGAAATAGCGGGTCAGAGGCACCTGATCAGTAAGCCCAGTTTCTAGTGCAGTATCAACAATGCTGTGCCCAGCGTTCAACAATTGCCGATTTTTCCAAGCGGAGCTGAAATGAATCACCCCGCAGCAAGCTGCGGGGGATTAGACCCGATCAAAGCCTATTAAATTGTTGGGACAGAATTTGTTGAGTAATTGCCTCCTGAGGAATTCTATTCCCAACCAACAAAACCTTTCTAAGCTGGCCTGCCAATTGACTAGGCAATCCCTCCAATAAATCTGACGAAACATCCGTCTTGCCTTGTGACGGAAGGTGAATCTTTCCTTGCTCTTCTTGTATGAGCAATGAGTAAAGATCGACATCAAGGCTAAAGGGAATTTCTGATATCTCTGTAATCTGCTTTTTTACTCTTTGCGGGATTTCAAAACCAGTGACATCAATATCCCCGAAATATTTAATCTCCGAATACTTGAACTCCTGTTGCTTCAACACAAGCCATTCCCAGGCTGCTGAAATTTTGTTCCCACCCCCATAGACAACACAGGCATACCGGCCAGATGATCTGTTCCAGTGCGCGATGCTCCAATGTGTCGTCTGGTTTTCCACAATCAGGGCTGACTTTCCGACTGCGGAAGGTGGTCCCAATTCAGTCGGAAGAGGTTCGTAAACAACAAAACAACGCAACTCTTCAAGGGTAATTTCTTTTTTGAGAAACGGTGAGGTTTTTCTCAAAGCATCTAATGCCTTTTCGTCGCGAAAAATCTGGTAAGAACGTTCGCGCAAAGGGATAAACGGGATATCTCGGTTCCGGTTGTCTTTAAGCCAGAAATTAACACGAAGCCATAGTTCGTGGTTTACCAGTCTTGTCCGGGAAGCTAAAAAAGCGAGTTCGGGAGCCCAAAGATGATTTTTGGGGTTGAATTTAAGTTGTTTCTCTTGTTCAGGCTGTTTAATCCAAAAGGGGAGTTGGGGAAAAGCTGATCGGTCATAGTTCTTTTTGTTCGAAGATGGTAGCCGATATCCGTTTTCAACCATCACCTCTATCAGTGAAGAAAGGATTTCCCGACTTTGGCCAGAGCCTACCTCTGCCGGGAAGCAACGACCAAAGGTGAGCCAGAGCGTTTGCAGATCTATTGTAACCCTTTTTTTCGGAAGGGTTTTTAAGAAATCATTGAACTGTGCTGTTTTGAACATTCACCACCTCAGAAGAAAAAGTCATATGGGCGGTACTTAACCCCGGCGAGTCGTCCTTGCCTGATTCAACACGAACATGTTTGAAACCAGTTTTTGCATCGATATGGTTATTGGACAAGGACACAACATTTGGGAACAAACTTAATGCGTCAAGGTCCTTAACCGCAGTCGGGTAGAGCAGTTGGACGTCCAACATTTTAGCGACAATCTGCTGGAGCTTTATAAACTCAAGATGGTTGCAAGTTCCGATAGGATTATCCACCACCAGAATTCCGCCGCCGACATTTACTGAAGCATTGACGTGCGAGATCAACCGACTGAGAATCATCAGAGAAAGGGCTGCGTAAGTAAATCCTTCACCACCTGACCATTTAGCTGCTTCTTCGAGAGTTACTGGGTCGGTGCTCATAAAGTGATCCGGTTTCATTGTCGTAATCTTGGTAATGTCTTTAAGTGAGTATTTCGCAACCCCTTCAATGATTGCTTGAGCGCTTGAAGGGAAGCTTTTGTCATTAGCCTTGGCAAGGGCTTGAACATAATCTTCAATCTTTGTCCGGCAAAAACCATCATCGATCCGCTTACCTTCAATCTTTACTTTGAAGAATTTCCGGCCACCCCATTTTGCCCACTTCGTATCGCTTTCAGGGATCTTAGAAATACGGTCTAGAGCCTCTAAGTTAGATTTGATGCTACGGACATCATCAAGCAGATAATCAACAATTTCTTTCTGTTGGTCTTTCGTCTTGGCCAAACTGTAGCTTACAGAATCATATGCATTCCGTGCTTCTTGCGCATATTCGGTCGCATCAAGATGCAGAGTATCGTATTGGCCATTAATCCTTTGTCTTATTATGGTCACGACATTGTTGAAACTATCATCGTTAATAATTTGGGTAATTAAGCTTTTCTTTTTATTTACCAATTCGAACCGTGATCGTTCCGCTTTTCTTGTATTCTCATGGTGGAGATCAGCCCCATTCCATTCCGAAGACGCCTCTTCAAAACTCAAAAATCCCATCGAAGAAGAAAACTCACTATGAGCCCCAGTTTTTTCTTTGACTGGCGCGATAAGTTTCCCCAGATATGACAAGTCTTTATTAATTGAGTCGACAACTTGACCAAGAGACAACACTTGCTGTTCAATTTCCCTTTTTAGAGTCTTTGTCTCTTCGAGAGAACTTGCCAAAACAGATTTTTTCGTCCTGAAATCGTCCTCTGATTTAAGGTCTTCACCATCTTCAGGCACCTCATAATCAGAAGGGCCACCTGGGAACTTATCCCTGTCCTGAACCGCAACGCCAACAGCGTTATTTGCCAACGTGAAGCATTCCTTGGCTTTTTCGAGATCATCAAGCACTGCGTCGAGAAGAGAACCAGAGACCTTGTTCTCCCCATACTGAGTGGCAATAGATTGCAGCACGTCAATTGAAAGATCCAGGGCGAATTCATCTCTTTGCTGCTCTTTTTCAGCAATTCTCTGCTTAAAGTTGTTACGCTGGACAATCAACCCTTCAATGCTGGTATTCTTTTCTTCAAAGGTTTTGCGATTAGAATGATAAAGGGCTTTCAAGCTGTCTACATTGTCGTGATCCACCTCTTCCGGAATTTCCCCGCGAGAAGATTCTTTATAAGACAGAGCGCTGATCATCTGGGAAAAATCAGTCATGAGAGCGTTCTCCGCAGAAATCTCTCCATCAGCTGATTTTTTTTCGGAGGTCCATTTTACCCGGTCTTTATTGATATCGCTTTGTTTTTGCTTCAAGTCTTCAAGGGCTATCGCCAAACCGTGCTTGTGATTGTTTTTTTCAAACCAATGGCATTCATAACTGGAAATATAGACTTCGAGAGCCTGGCAAGCTTGAGTAATCCCTCCGATCTGTTCTTTTAAAACTTCTTGCTGGCCACTGTTCTCAGAAATAAAGCCCTCATGCTCAACGAAAACACCGACGGCTTCACTGAACTTTTCATTGCAAAGGGTTATCTCATCCTGGATTGATTCTTTTTCGAATTCCAGATTGTTTGCCGTGTCCTCTGGATATTTGACAAGGAAAATCTTGAGACTGTCCCTGGCCTCCTTGATCGTTTCAATGCGGACATCAATTTTTTCAATCGCTTTCTCTCTGCCCTCGATTTCTGTATCCAGTTCACGCTGTTTTGCTGAGGCTTCAACTCTGTCGAATGTCGCATCTGATGCTCGCAGGGAGACGATAGATACATCGGTCGATCCAGAAACCATTTCTTCTGTATGTTTGTCCAGAGGATAGATCTGTACCGGACCTCGTAAGGTTGACACCTCTCCAGCAATATCCCTGGCACGATCCAAATCATTACTGGAAGTGATACATACCCCACCGTATCGGGCGGGGTCTTTTTGCAGAAGCTCACGAATCGCTTCAGAAGACAGGTTGATCTCACTTAAATACTTCACATACGGGTAGGCGGGAATACCATCATCCTTCAGAAGCTCAGCGATACACCAGACATCTTCCGGGGGTGGCATCAGCCTGTAATCGCCTTCTAAGAAGTTAAGAGACTCCCGAACCCTGCGCTGTTCGACTTCGAGGTTGAACTTTTCGTGTAAAAGCCGGCTCTCTTTGTCCTCAAGAAGTGTAGGTAACGACGGGGAATAGGGGTCAACTTCTTCTGATTCAATCAAGAGACAAAGATTCTTGTCGGTAGTGATTTCGACCAGAGCCTTTTGATACTTTTCTTCCGCCTCTTGATGTTTTCCCTGCTTACTTTCAGCCGCTTTCAGTTCCGACTCAGAGTCCTTTTTTGCTTCGAGTAGTCCATCTCTGAGCTCCGCAAGCCTTTGTCCCTCGTTCACCAGTAACTGAAGGTTTTCTGCCAGCACCACTTTTCGAGAATTTTTTGTCTCAAAGGCACTCGCTGCTACATACTCCAGATCGGGCAGGTAATTCGTATCAACGAGTCGTTGTTTAGCATTGCCCGCTTCAGCGAACCATGAGTTCAAAGAGGACACTTCTGCCTCGTTTTTCCCGAGCTCAATATCTATCTTGCGCTCTTGCTGGCGAAGTTGATTTAATTGAAGTTCTGCTTTACCTGATCTCTCTTCCGCAACCTTGAACCTGCCTTTTGCCGCTGTTAGTTTTCCACCTAAAAGCGTGTCCAGACGAAAGCCAATGGCATGTAGCGTGTTTTCAATATCGCGTGTCGGTTCTGTTGCCTCATTTATGGCAACCTGCAGGCCGCTGCACTGGCCTTCGAGAGCGGTTATCTCCATTTGGAGGTTGTGGGCGTGTAAGCCGTTCAGATGTCTCTGACGCTCAAGTTTGGCTTGTTTAGCCACTTCGAGATTGGTTTGTGCTGTATCGAGAATAAGGCGTAAAATTTCTTTATCAACCCAACGTTGTTGTTTGTCGAGAGACTGCAAGTGTCGGCGTTTCTGGCCGATAAGGCTATTAAAGACCTTGACCTCTTCTTCTGTATCAGCAATTTTTTTATTCAGAACAGCTGGTGTCGCAAGAACACGCTGACCGATAGATAGTAGCTTGGAATAAGCTTCGCTGGATTCCTTTTGAGCTTTTTCAAGCTCTTTGCCAGGGACAATCAACTCCGTGAGACCAAGAGTCAGTCTTTCCCACATTTTCTTTTCTGCTTCTTTCTCAGGAAGATGATTCAAGTTTTCACGGTATTTGGTAACCAAATCTCTCACATTGGTAGAGCCCTTACCGTCTTTCCTGTCATGATCAGAGATTGAAAGCATGGCGATGAGGCCAATCATTTTCTCCGTTGTCCCAAAGTTTTCTTTTGCCATTTCCTTGGAACCACCTTCGGACTTATTAAGTGCAATAAGAAGGCGGAACAGATCGGGTTCGTAGCCCCAGGAGCGCAGATGCCTCTGCCATTCTCTTTGTGTTGAGGTTATGAGAAGTTGCTGGTGCGGCCGAGTTGCGAACGCATGTCGCAGAAGTTGTTTGAAAGCGTTAAGGCTGCTGGCATTCCCTGAGTTATGCGGACTCTTGAATTGCCGCATGGGAAGATCTGATAGCTTGAAGTCCGTTTCTGTATCGGTATCCAGAAAACTAAAAAAACAGCGTTCAGGATCTGTGTCAGAGGCTGAATTTTTAACAGCACACTGGCCGACAATTCGTTTCGGCATGTCTTTACCCAAATCCCACTCTGTCACAATCAAGCCAAGATCGTTAGCTTGAAAGTATTGCTCGAAGGTTCGTTCACCCCCTTCGCTTGTTCTGCCAGAGAATTCTCTTTTGTCCGGAACGAAGGTCGAAAAGAGTAACTGCAGCAAGCTGGTCTTACCACCCCCATTTCTAAGAGCCAAGATGGTGTCTTCGGGCCTTCCATAAGGGTCCCCTTTGTGCGTGAAGTAGATCGTCACACCGTCCAGGCGAGCAGAAGGATGCCCAACGCGAGATAGGTGGACAGATTTTATCTTAGGCATGGTCTTCGCTCCGTTCCTCCAGAATTTCCATCTCCTGGCGCTTCATGATCTCAGCAACCGTCTGATAGGCTTCAATGGCCATAAACTCCCGCATATGAACACGGAATCGGCTGTATGCTGTGTACTCACCATTGCCGCGGTCTTTGACGAAGCCTTCATCCTTCAAAAAATCGAAAGCCTTTTGAATCCAGCGAGTCAACGTGTTTTTTTTCTGGCCACCTTTTTCGGTTGAATTGGTTACCGGGATCTCCAAGATAACTCTGCAGGCTTCGTCTATGTCGGAGTAGTCTTCATCGCCGTTGTTAATATCTTCAATGCGAGTTCGAGCAATATTGATCAATTCTTCCCGAACCTGATAAACCGTTGTACTTGGTGCCATATCCTCAAGGAGAGATGTGTTTGTCTGGTAATAAATGGCCGCAATGGTCGCCAGGGCAAGCCCAAAAATCTGACGTAATTCGGGAGTGAGCAAGCTGGTGTTGATCGTTTCAAGCTTCGCTCGAAAGGGTGATTCTTCGCCTGTTGCAGCAAGAAAAAGTCCGTTTTCGTTTACATCCAGAATCCGTAGGCCAAAGCCTTCAGCAATTGAGCGGACTATCTCAGCAAATTCGCCGCTGGCGTGATAGGTGTTAATCAGATCGCTGTAAAGACCGCCACTTCGGTTCGGATTAACCAGCGGCTTGCGAAGAGCAAGGGCAATCAATTCGGAGGCGCTTTTTATATCATTGAGGTCCATTGAGCGATCCCTTGACAGCAGTAATCAGAAAATCATCGCTACTGCAAATATGGTTAGTAAAACTGTTCTCTTTTTTCGTTATTGTCCAAAGATCGTGATAATGATTCTCGGGCCAATAGATAACAACCATCAGTGCCATCGCGTGCAGCACAGGGTTTTTAAGCTTTGAGTTGATCCCTTTCGCCATGATTTCAGAGAGAGGAAGGGGACCCTCCTGAACAGAGGCCGTGATAAAATCCACGGCTTTGCCTGAATCTTCTTTGGAGAAGTTTGGTTTTTCCGCTTGAGCGGCAACTTCAAGATCAAGATCTTCATCGTCAGTTGAATGGTCTTCAAAAACCCTCTTTTCACGTAAGGCAGACATGACGACGTTTTTCAGGTCATAAACATGAGTTGCACCAGGGGGAGAAAAGATAGACAAAAGGGATTCACTGACCTTTCCCAAGTATTTGGGTTTGATCCCCATCAGCGGGTAGAGAACATCGTCAACCATGTTTGGCAGCGTTTGACCCCATCGCGAATAGAAAGCCTGGCGGCTTTGCTCTTTCTGGTAGTGGCTGTCCAGTGACTGCAGCTCGTTTTGTAGCCCTTTGTGAATATCGATACAGTCCCTTATCTCTCGAATCAAAGCGGCAACCATATGTCCACGCTCGCTGCGCCGCAGCTCAAAGTTACCCTGGACACTGCTGAGTATCTTTCGGTTGGTCTCAAGCAGCACTGGAAGTGACTCTTTGATTTCGTTTATTTTCGACTCAACATGCTCGCCCCAGTTTACAGAGCGAACGTTCAGGCTCATTCTGCGTTTCTTGTCTAAAATTTCTTCCCTGTAGAAAAGGGTCCGTCTTTGAAGTTTTCGAGCCGTTTGAAAAGCATTTTTTATCAACCCTTGTGCAATCTGGTGTTCCAGTAAGGCCTGCAACATAAATTGATCATCGGTCAGGGACATTTTCAGAGACCCGAGGAACAGGTTTGTGCTTTCAACAGAGGGGCGAATATAAAAATTCCCGTACGGGTCATCCACTTCCTTCAAAACTTGTAAAGATACGGTTTTAAATTCTTTGGATTGGGGGTGATAAATGCTGGCACATACCGGCTCCATAAGGTACTGGATCAAATCAGCAGCATATTGCTGCGTTTGATCGTCGGAAGGATACTCTGAGATATCGGGGTGGACTTTGATTTGTTCCAGGATCAATTCGACCAGAGCCTCCACCATAGTCTCTCGCTGAACTCCTCCATCAGAAATATCGCCAAGACCAACGCTGCGAATCGAAAAATTTAGAGCTGATAAAGACAGGGAACGTTGGTCGAGGAGGTGAAACGGCGAACGACGAGCAGTAACCCCAGCATTGACGAGGGGAAAGTAAGCCAGCAAGGCACTCGTCCGATCAAACATGTCCCGATCTTGTTCTGTTTGATTGACATCCTCAAAATCATAATCTTCTTCGACATTGTAGAATTCGTAAGAGAACATATCGAGTGTTTGGGAGCTGTTCTGTTTTTTAGCCATGCGTTTTCCCCATCGATTGTGGACTCTTCAGGAGGATTTTGATCTCTTCTTTGTTTGCCATTACTATCTGCTGAATTGCAGGATCATCAGCCTCATCCAGAAGTCGCAACCTCGACACTATATAAAACAGGCAGGCTTTGCGAACGGACAGGACTGTCTGGCCTTCAGACATCCGATAGTCCGAGCAAATAGCATCCCTCTGTTCCGGCTTTAGTCCCGGGTGGGGGGTAGCACAAGTTCGACCTCGTCTTCCCACGCTATGTCGTGCTGGGTTTCCCAGTTGAGTTCTTCGTTTGGACCCTCCAGTTTGGTCTCTACCGCCTCTTTGATTCTCCCAAGCACAAAGTCCCGAAACTCATTGCTTATAAAGTCGTAAGCTCGGACGTGCCAGCGTGCACCATCGGAGACAAAACTGTGTGGTGCGATCGTGCGCGAAGACAAGCCGCTAGAGGTCATCGATTGATAATCAATCGAGACCCAGTACTTATTAATAACCGCCTTATGAATGAGCCGAAGGTGAGATGGATCAATTTCACGAAAAGGAAGAGAGGTGTATTCGGCACAGACCCCAACCTGCTGATCGAGAAAAGCATGTGGAGAAGTTGAAACAAAAACCGGATTAAAGTTTTCGGACACTCGGTAAGTCTTGTTGCTGAGGTCATAGATTAGGTTTTCCCCTGCCAGTTTTTTGTAAGAAGCTATGTCTATACTGGCCTGAGCCCTGGAAATGCCCGTCGATCCCATAAGACTTTGCCGAGAAATCATCCCAGTCCAGAACAGTTCGCGTTCAAGAAATTGAAGTCGCTGCCTCACGCCCCACTTGATGTCCAATTCGCTTGAGTTTTCCAAAACAACCTCACCGGCTAAAAATTATTCACAGTCTAAAAACTAGACTAATCTAGCACGCCACAGAGAAGAATGGAAATATTTTTTGAAATGGCTCTCATAAGGTAATTTATGCCTACAAGGGCAATTGTCGTTATACCTCCATGTTCTGAAGAAATCTGAGATTTGACAGGTATGAAAAGATTTTGGGAAACAGACCCGACACAGGAGGGGAAACACCACCGTGCGTACTGTTCCGTATACGGCGGGTCATGAAGCGTGCTAAAAGCGATGGAACTGATCCATATAACTGAACAGTCCCGCTTTTGCGTTATTACCACAGTTTGTGGACCTGACTGGCGTCAATCCAGCAATCCAAACCGGGTTATGAATGCAATGCATACAGTTATTACAGGAATTGTTCATACCTCTGTTGTTATCTTTTCAGGCACAACATTAGACCGATTTCAGAAATCCGGGAGAGTTCGAAAGACACTGCGCTGGGCTACAGGTTCTCTTTTCTTCGGGCGACCAATCTTGAGCACGTTTCACCGTGGATATCCTCCGAACAGATTTAGTGAAAGCCAGTGAATCCGGTTGATCCCCAAGATGACTGCTTTTAGAAAAATGCCGTTAACGACCATCCAGCATTCGGCCAATCCCGCCGAGCACAGAACCTTCGCCCTTATCTGAACCACCTGCTCTTGGGGCATGAGCAATTATCCGATCGGCCAAGCGACTGAACGGCAGACTCTGCAACCAGACCTTGCCATGGCCACTCAGGGTGGCGAGGAACATCCCTTCCCCACCGAAAAACATGCTCTTCAAATTACCGGCCCGTTCAATGTTGTAATCAATACTCGGCTCAAAGGCGACCAGACAGCCGGTGTCGACGCGCAGGGTTTCACCCTGCAAATGTCGTTCGATAATGGTGCCACCGGCGTGAACGAAGACCATGCCGTCACCTTGCAGACGCTGCAGGATGAACCCTTCGCCACCAAAAAAACCGGCACCGAGACGACGCTGGAAGGCAATCCCGAGACTGGTGCCGTGAGCGGCGCAGAGGAAGTAATCTTTCTGACAGAGGACTTCACCACCGAGCTTGCCCAGGTCCATCGGAATGATCTTACCGGGGTAAGGGGCGGCAAAGGCAACATGCCGCTTGACGCGACCCTGATTGGTAAAATGGGTCATAAAGATTGACTCACCGGTCAGCACGCGCTTACCGACGCTGAACAGTTTGCTCATCAACCCCTGATCAGCCTGCGAACCGTCACCCATTCGCGCTTCAAACTGAATATCCTCTTCCATGTAGTTCATCGCCCCGGCCTCGGCGATCACCGTTTCACTCGGATCCAACTCAACCTGGACCATCTGCATATCATCACCAACTATGGTGTAATCGACTTCATGGCAGCGCATCGCATTCTCCGTTTCTATTCACTTTAAGGTTATTCACTGGATAAGGCAGGAACCTATTGCTCCTAAGCCTGATTATTTTCATCAACTCCGCGTACCCGCTTAACTTTCATTTTGGGGCGCCCGGTAATCAACCGTGCGTTTTTGCTCAACGAAAAATAGCTCCAGAGCCAGGAAAAAATGACCGACAATTTATTGCGGAAACCGATCAAAGGGATGATATGTACCACCCCCCAGATCAACCACGCAAAAAATCCGCCGAACTGGCGGCCGCCGAGAGAAGCCACGGCTCGGTTACGCCCGATGGTCGACATGCTCCCCTTGTCACGATAATGAAAAGCTTTGCGTGGTGCATGTTCGCCATCAACAAGATTGGCAAGGTCGGCACGGATCAGATTTGCCACATGACGACCCATTTGAATCGCGGCAGGAGCAACCCCGGGAACGGGATGCCCGGTGTGTAAATCGGTCAAGTTAGCGAGGTCACCCACAACAAATACCTCTGGATGTCCGGGAAGCGACAGATCTGACTCGACCAGGACCCTCCCTTGACGATCAAGTTCACAATCCAGAGTGACTGCGACCTCAGAGCCACGCACCCCGGCAGCCCAAACAATATTTTCGGCGAGAAGCTTTTCACTCCCGATACTCACAAGTCCCTCTGTGATCTCCGTGACCATACTGTTCAGCCGGACCTGCACCCCCATCTGTTCAAGATCTTGTAGCGCGCGAAGCCCGAGTTTTTCAGGCATAGCAGCCAGAAGTCGAGGCCCTGCTTCGATCAGAATGACTTGAGCGGTGGTGGTATCGATGTGACGAAAATCTTTGGGGATGGTCTGCGAGGCGATCTCTTTAAGGGCACCAGCCAGCTCGACACCGGTCGGACCGCCACCGATGACGACAAATGTCAATTTGGCGCGACGCGCTTCGGCATCGGCTTCCCACTCGGCAGCTTCGTAAGCGAGCAGCACGCGACGACGAATTTCCAGGGCATCCTCAACGGTCTTCAAGCCCGGCGCGCTGGCCGCCCATTCCTCATGCCCGAAATATGAATGGGTCGCACCGGTCGCCAGCACCAGATAGTCATAAGGAACTTTGACCTGCTGAAGGTTGGCCCGACGCTTCTGAAGATCAACTCCGAGTAACTCTGCCAGCACCACCCTCACGTTCTGTTGATTACGCAGCAGCCGCCGGATCGGCGCAGCGATATCGGCTGGGGAGAGAACCGCAGTCGCAACCTGGTAAAGCAGGGGCTGGAAAAGATGGTAATTGTGTCGATCGGCAAGAGTAATATCGACAGATGCCGTTGCCAATCTGCTGGCACATTCAATCCCAGCGAAGCCGCCGCCGATGATCAGAACGCGAGGCCTGGGTTCGTTCGTAGGGTTTTCACTGGACATTATTATAACTCCTGATTGGGTTCGTTACAGGATACTCTAATCAGAAATATTTATCAGGTCGGGTCACTCGAATTAACCTCCGTCTGTGCCGCACCTTGAAGCAAACAGCCGAATACTAATGAAACCATTTGTAGTATGCTAACGAGTATCTGTCGCTCTCAGCTGCAAATTTTCTGACCCTGTCTAAAGAAAATGACTATGCAACCACTCGAACAAAAAATTCTAGATCTGCTCGGCCGCGGGCAGAAACATCCGTTGGACCGCCGAGATATTGCTGAACGCCTCAACCTGCGTGGTGGTGAGCGCAAACTGTTGACCAAGGTCCTTGACCAGCTGGCACATAAGAGCTTGATCCAGGGGCGTAAAGGGAAATATCGCCTGGTCCCACAGCAGAAACGTACGGCCGAAGGGATATTTTCGATTGCCGAGAAAGGTTATGGTTTTTTGCGTCAGGATGATGCACAGCAGGAAGATCTGTTCATCCCGGCACGACATGTCAACACGGCAATGGATGGTGATCGGGTCCGGGTCGGTCTCGGCATTTCAGCGCGCGACAGACGGCCCTACGCGAAGGTGCTTAATATTCTGGAACGGGCGCACAGCCGCTTAATCGGCCTTTATCGTCCGCGCGGAAAAGGCCGACAAGTCTGGCCAGTGGAGAAGAAACTGGGTGGACCGATACAGGTCGGGCCGCATGCCGACGCGAAACCCGGAGATGTAGTCGAAGTAGAGATCGAACACTATGCTCACGGAGAATTTCACGCTAGCGGCCGGATCGTTGCGATACTTGGCGCGGCAGATGACCCGCAGGTTGATATAGAAACTGTGATCCGCAGCCATAACCTGCCGAATAGTTTTTCTCCAGCAGCTCTGCGCCAAGCCGAAGCTGTCGCCGAGACGATTGATGAGAGTGAAATTGCCCGTCGGATAGATCTGCGCAAACTACCGCTGGTGACCATCGACGGCGAAACCGCCAGAGATTTTGACGATGCGGTTACACTGCAAAAAAATACTGACGGAACCTTTATCCTCTGGGTCTGCATCGCCGATGTCTCTTACTATGTCGAACAACAGTCTGCCCTGGATGAGGATGCACTCGAGCGCGGAACCAGTGTTTATTTCCCCGGTTATTGCCTGCCGATGCTCCCCGAAGCACTGAGCAACGGGATCTGCTCACTCAATCCAGATGAAGATCGACTGGTGATGGCCGCCGAGATGCGTTTTGATCCAAGCGGTGAACGTTTGGAATCGAAATTTTATCCTGCAGTGATGCGCAGTCAGGCCCGTTTGACCTACACTCAGGTCGCTTCCTGCCTGGATAATTCTGAGCAGTCGGAACTGGATAACAGCCTAGCTGCGCAACTGCGAGAAATGGCCGAACTGGCCAAAAGCCTGGGTCAGATGAGACAGCAACGCGGCAGCCTGGAGATGGAAATCCCCGAGGTAGAAGTTCTGCTCGATGAATGCGGCACCCCCTTCGATCTGGTCAAGATTGAGCGCAACCAGGCGCATCGTCTGATCGAAGAGTTCATGCTGGCCGCCAATGAAGCAGTAGCGAGTTATCTGACCAAGAAGAACTGGCCACTGCTCTACCGCATTCACGAAGAACCCGATCTGCTAAAGCTTCAAGAGTTACAGCAACTTGCATCCGAGTGCGGGGTGGGTCTGGTTTTAAGTGGGAAGTTACAACCGGCACTCCAGAAGCTGTTGTTCGATATCGCCGACAAGCCGGAAGCACGACTAGTTAATCAACAACTCTTACGCAGCCTGAAGCAGGCCTGCTATACGCCGAAGAACAGTGGCCACTTCGGCCTGGCGGCTGACTTCTATTGCCACTTCACTTCACCAATCCGCCGCTACCCCGACCTTATCATTCATCGTATTCTCAAACGAGCCATCTCCGGCGACCCAAAGTCGACTGCAACCACTGAGAACGAACTCGTTCAGCTTGGCCTTGATTGCTCGGCCAAAGAACGCCGAGCGATGCAGGCCGAACGCGAATTGGTGGCCCTGCGTTGTTGCCAGGTGATGGAAAAGCGCTTGGGTGAGGAGTTTGATGGCACAATTTCATCGGTGACTGAGTTTGGTTTTTTTGTCGAGCTGGACGAAGTCTTTGTCGATGGTCTGGTCCATGTGCGCAGCCTGCAGAACGACTTCTACCATTTCGACCCCGTCGCCGTCGCCCTGATTGGTGAACGCCGCCGTACCGAATTCAAAATCGGCATGCGGGTCAGGGTCAAGGTTGAGAAAGTTGAACCCTGGCGAAGACGGATCGATTTCAGCTTGATCGAGAATTAGCAGTCTAAGTCAAAAGAGGAGGATCTTATGAACATCCGTCTCAAGTATGGTGAAGAGGGCCTGGATCTAGAGTTTCCACAAACGTCCAACTTTGTCGGCGTGCTCTCACCGCAGGAAGCTAAGGTTATCGCACAACCATCTGAGGCGGTTCTGCAAGCCCTGGCGCGGCCGATTGCAAGTGCACAACTTAAAGATCTGGCTCGCAACAAAAATGATGCAGTGATTGTCATCAGCGACATCACCCGACCAGTTCCGAATACCCTTTTGCTGCCACTGATCATTCAACAGCTGGAAGCTGCAGGCATCCCCGCTGACAACATTACAATTCTGATCGCCACCGGTATCCATCGCCCCAACGAAGGACTCGAACTGGAGCGGCTGGTCGGTAAAGAGGTTGCTGCTTCTTACCGGATCATCAACCACTTCTCCAAGAATCAGGACGATATGATCCTGGTTGGAGAGATTGGCGATGGCGTACCGGCCCTGGTTAACAAGCATTATCTGGCCGCCGACCTGAAGATTCTGACCGGCTTTATTGAACCCCATATGTGGGCCGGTTTCTCTGGTGGGCGTAAGTCGATACTGCCGGGGATCTCTTCGGTCAAGACCCTGGAATTCATGCACGGTCCCGAGATGGTCGCCCATCCACAAACGCGCTACGGTGTGCTTGAAGGGAACCCTTTCCATGAAGCCGGATTGGCGATCATGGCTCAGGCTGGTGCTGATTTTATTGTCAATGTCACCCTTGACACCAACAAACAATTGACTGGCGTCTTTGCCGGGCATCCGGTCAAGGCCCATCTCGCTGGCGTTGATTTTCTAACCCGACATTGTGTCCATTCCCTGGCTGAGCCGCTCGACTTCGTGGTCACTACCAACGCCGGAGCACCGCTCGATTGCAACCTGTATCAAACAGCCAAGGGAATTTCAGGCGTCGCCAGCGCAATCCGCGAAGGCGGCGTGATCCTGATCGCCAGTGAGTGTCTCGAAGGCTTCGGCAGTGATGAGTACCGTGCTGTATTTGAGCATGCCACCACACCTCGAGATTTCATTGACAAGCTTATGAAAAAAGAGTTCTTCCTCCCCGATCAGTGGTGTGCACAGGAGACCTATCAGGTCATGCTGAAGAATGAAATCTGGATGCACACCACAGGAATCGATGCTGCGACCCTGAAGCGCTTTCATTTCAAACCTGCAGCTGACATTAATCTGGCAATCCATCAATTACTGGAAAGATTCGGGCAGGATGCACGCTGGGCAATTGTGCCGGACGGCCCGTTACTGATCCTCAAACTGGAGAAATAGGGGGATCATCTCTTTACAATCCGCATCTGGGAGACTATCTTGAAATCAGATCTCATTTGTTACTCAATCAGCTCACTTTTTTATGAAAAAGAGGTTCATTCGTCATGTTGAAACGCCTTTGTCTTTTTTTAATTGCCGCCCTCATCTGCCTGCCCGCTCTCAGCGGCTGCGGATATAACCAGATCCAGAAGAACGAGGAAGGGGTCTTTGCAGCCTGGGCTGATGTCGAAGCGACCTATCAGCGGCGTGCAGATTTGATCCCGAATCTGGTCGAAACAGTCAAGGCCTACGCCTCTCACGAAAAAGAGACCCTGCTGGCTGTCACAGAAGCCCGCGCCAGCATTGGCAAGACCCAGATCAATACCGGTGACCTCGGGAATGCGGCCGCGATGCAGAATTATCAGCGGGCCCAGGGTGCGCTCTCGGGTGCACTCTCCCGACTGCTGGTTGTCGCCGAGCGTTATCCCGATCTGAAAGCGAATCAGAACTTTCTCGATCTGCAACACCAGCTTGAAGGGACCGAAAATCGGATCAATGTAGCGCGCCAGCGTTTCAACAAAGCGGTGCAGACCTTCAACAGTTCGATCCGTACCTTCCCGAACAACCTGACGAACAAGTTCCTGCTCAACCTTGAGCGTAAAGAGTCTTTTAAAGCTGACGCCGGGGCCGAAACCGCTCCTAAGGTAAAATTTTAACCTATGAATATCTGTCGATTCATCCTGATAAGTCTGGTTGTCCTGCTACTGCCACTGAATGTTGCGGCGCTCGAGATACCTAAACTTACAGGCTACGTTAATGACCTTGCGGGCGTTATTTCGCCAGAGATTGAACTGAAAATCGAGAATTTCCTGCAAGGATTTGAGGCCAGCGACTCAACTCAGCTTGTTATTTTGACTATCGATTCACTCGAAGGCGAATCACTCGAAGAATATAGTCTGAGGGTTGCCGAAAGTTGGAAGGTCGGCCAAAAGGGAAAAGATAACGGTGCCCTCCTGTTGATCGCAAAACAGGAACGTAAAATTCGTATCGAGGTCGGTTACGGCCTCGAAGGAAAACTCACCGACCTGCTCGCCGGACGGATCATAGATAAAGAGATTACTCCATATTTTAAAACTGGTGATTATGATGCCGGGGTTATTGCCGGGATTTCATCTATGGCTGAAGCGGTCCGTGGCGAATATCAGGGGACCGGACGCACCGCCAAAAAGAAGAAACGCAGCTCCTGGGGCTCACTGGCTCTTCTGCTCTTTCTCGGACCTGGAATGATGTTATTTGGCGGGGGTCGACGTGGACGTCACCGTCGCAGTGGTCTCTGGATTGGCGGCATGGGCGGCATGGGTGGCGGATTCGGCGGTGGTGGCGGTGGGTTTAGCGGCGGCGGTGGTGGATTCGGCGGCGGCGGCTCTTCCGGTGGTTGGTAAACAACCGTTAGCCACTTAAACCTGGACGATGAAACTTAAAAACAATGCAAGCCAAAGGCGTCAGCCCATGACAGCAAAAAATTTATTTACCGCAGAAGAAAAATTACGTATCGAGGCTGCGGTCAAGCACGCCGAAAGCCGGACCAGTGGCGAAATCGTGCCGATGGTGATCGATGAGTCCTACGACTATCCGCGCGCAGAAATCCTCGGCGCTGGCCTTTTTTCGCTAGCCGCAGCAACCTCCCTCAGTTGGGCCTTCCTGGATGAATCGCTCTGGCACTTCCTCTGGCTTTTTGCGCTCTGTTATTTTCCATTCAAGCTGCTGATCCGTAGTCTGCCTGCGCTTAAACGGCGCCTGATACATCCGGACGAAATCAGCGCTGAGGTTAAAGAGCAGGCAATCATCGCTTTTTTGGAGAATGGCCTTCATCACACCCGCGACGAAACCGGCATCCTCATCCTGCTCTCGCTCTTTGAGCGCCGAGTTTATGTGCTCGCCGATCGCGGCATTAACGATGTCGTCCCGACTGACACCTGGGATGGAATCGTCAACACGATTACCTCTGGAATTCATCGCGATGAAACCTGTACTGCGCTCTGTAATGCGATTGAAAATTGTGGCCAACTTCTCGAAACCAATTTTCCCGTCAAATCAGATGACACCGATGAGTTACCCAATCTGATTATCGGTTAACTCCAGGATCAGCAAAACACCACCTGCTCAATAAAAAAGAGACACAGCTCCCATCTTGGTAGCTGTGTCTCTTTTTTAATTCTTCACCCCAGCCTCCCTGCACAAACAAGTATTGAATTATAGTCCACTTCCATTCTGTCTCGACCTGAATCGCTGCTCTTCACTGGCAGTGTTATACTTAAAAACCCTATAGCCCCAGTGAAGAGAGGCCTTTCCAACAATGTCAGAGACTCACAATACACAACCGATCTTTGTCGCCGGCGCCGGAGGTTATATCGGCGGTCGGCTGGTGCCACGGCTGTTGGAGGCCGGTTACCGGGTCCGCGCACTGGCGCGTAGTCCGGAAAAATTACGTAACCGACGCTGGGGAAACCATCCGCAACTGGAAATTGTGCGGGGCGACATTCTCGACTATCCCAGCTTGTTACAAGGCCTTATCGGCTGTCGGGCCGCGTTTTATCTGGTTCATTCCATGAACCCTTCGGTCGATGATTTCTCACATACCGACCGGGTCGCAGCCATGAATATGACCAAGAGCGCAGCCGCGGCCATGCTCAAACAGATCATCTATTTGGGTGGTTTGGGTGAAGAAGGGAGCGGATTGAGCCTTCACTTACAGTCACGTAGCGAAGTCGGCCGTTTGCTGGAATTGGGCCCGGTCCCTGTTACCACTTTAAGGGCGGCAATGATTATCGGTTCGGGAAGTGCTGCATTCGAAATTTTACGCTACCTGGTCGACCGCCTGCCAATAATTCTAACCCCACGTTGGGTCGATACCCCGTGCCAACCAATCGGCGTAAGAAATGTCCTGCACTACCTGATCGGCTGTCTGGAATGTCCGGAAACTCTCGGTCAAACCTTTGATATTGGCCAGCCGGAAATCCTCAGTTATCACCAGTTGATGGAGATTTACGCCGAAGAAGCAGGATTACCCAAACGGCGGATCATCCCACTTCCTTTTCTCACCCCGCGCTTAAGCTCTTATTGGATTCATCTGCTGACACCAATCCCGGCCGCCCTGGCTCGCCCCTTGACCGAAGGCTTGAAGAATCCGGTCATCTGCCACGACAACCGGATTGCCGAACTGTTACCGCAAGACCTGTTCGATTGTCGCAAAGCGATTCATCTGGCCCTTGAACGGATGAAAGAGCACTTTGTGGAAAGTTCCTGGACCGATTCTGGTCCGGTAAATCCGGCAGAATGGAGCGTCCGCGGCGATCCGGCCTGGGCAGGGGGAAAGATTTTCACCGATTCACGACGGGTCATTATTGATGCAAAACCTGCTGATATCTGGCCAGCAGTTGCCTCGATCGGCGGCGAGGTCGGTTGGTATTATGCCAATTGGCTCTGGAAACTGCGCGGCATGATGGACCGGGTTATCGGGGGCGTTGGCCTCAGCCGTGGTCGCCGCGACCTTCAAAATATTTGTCCCGGAGATGCCCTCGACCTCTGGCGGGTGATCGACGTACAAGCACCAAAACGGCTGCTTCTGAATGCCGAGATGAAACTTCCCGGTCAAGCTGTGCTCTTCTTCGAACTGCAACCCTTAGACGACGGTCGCACTGAATTGCGTCAGATTGCTCGTTTTCTTCCCCGCGGCCTGCTCGGGCTCGCCTACTGGTATGGAGTCACCCCTTTTCACAACTTTGTTTTTGACGGTATGTTGCGCGGTATCGCCAAGGCGGCCCAAACCAAAATCAGCATCGGCCCTGAACGCTTTGTCGAAGAAGAGAGCCTGAGTGAGACGCCATAATTATGGAGTTCTGCCCTCTGCGAAATTTTCGCGAATGGTGAAGGTTTGAATTTTCCGGTTAAATAGACCTCGTTCATTGACATAAGAGAAATCTGTATCAGAATTACAAGATTCATTAGGATTGGCTTGAACCGATTCTATCTGCGCTCCGCCGGAGCCATTGTCCTTACCCGTTGAGAGGAGAAGTCTCATGATCAAAAGATTCAGCCGTTTAATCGTCTGCACCATGGTCGCCTGTTCTTTGTTATTGGCCGGTGGCACTCTCCAAAGTGCAGAGGCAGCTCCTAAGTACAGCTGGAAGCTGGCCATGACCTGGCCGACAAATTTCCCAATCTTTGGCGATGCCGTGAAGAACATGGCTGCCATGGTCAAGGAGATGTCGGGTGGCGAAATGGAAATCCGCATCGATTCAAAAAATAAGCATAAAGCCCCCTTCGGTGTTCTCGACATGGTCAAGGCCGGTCAGTATGAGATGGGACATTCTGCGTCTTACTACTGGAAGGGTAAGGACATCAACACCCTCTTCTTCACCACCATGCCCTTCGGCATGATCGCCCCGGAACAATACGCCTGGTTCTACTATGGTGGCGGCATGGAGCTGATGAAGAAGGTCTATGACAGGCACGGCGTCAATTCCTATCCTGGCGGTAACACCGGCAACCAGATGGGTGGTTGGTTCCAAAAAGAGATCAAGGGGCTCGACGATCTTAAAGGTCTGAAGATGCGGATTCCCGGTTTTGCTGGTGAAGTCCTCTCCAAACTCGGTGTGGTGGTAACCAACATCCCGGCCGGTGAACTTTATACCGCACTGGATCGTGGCACCATTGATGCTCTCGAATGGGTCGGCCCCTCACTTGACCTGAACATGGGCTTCCACAAGATTGCACCTTTCTATTACACCGGTTGGCATGAACCCGCCACCGAACTACAGTTCCTGGTTAACCAGAAGAAGTTTAACGCTCTGCCAAAACACTTGCAGGCAATCATTGAAACGGCGATGAAGTATGCCGCCTACGACATGTATGCCCGCTCTTACCACGACAGCGCGGTCAACTGGGAAAAGATCTCGAAAGAATATCCAAACATCAAAATCCGCACCTTCCCGAAAGAAGTTATCGCGGCGATGAAGAAAGAAAATAAGAAACTGCTCATCGAAAAATCGGCCAAGGATGCAACCTTTAAAGAAATCTACGAGGCCCAAAAAACCTACCTGAAGAAGGTTCGCAAGTGGACTGAAATCTCTGATTATGCTTATCTGAAGGACAATATCGATTAAGCACCAGTGACTCGCGGCTCCCGACTGCTTCTGGTCGGGAGCCTTTCGCTTTTTGCGCAGGATCTTTCATGCTGTTAAAACTTGAACACTTTTTCGACCGCATCTCAGACTTTACCGGCTGGATCGCTGCAGGACTGATGTTCGCCCTGCTGATCAATGTCTTTTATGACGCCATCATGCGCTATTTCTTTCGTACCGGCTCCATCGCCCTGCAAGAAATGGAGTGGCACATTTTTTCGGTTATATTCCTCTTCGGCATTTCCTATGCGTTGAAAGAAGATGGGCACGTTCGGGTTGATATCCTCTATGATCGCTTCAGCCCAAAATGGAAAGCATTGGTCAATATCGCCGGAACCTGTTTTTTTCTCATTCCACTGGCGGCCCTGATCATCAACGGCTCAATCTGGTATGTCCATGAAGCCTACACCATGAACGAGATCAGTGGTGACCCTGGCGGCTTGACCCACCGTTACCTGATTAAGGCGATTATTCCACTTTCGTTCGTCTTTTTGATCATCTCTGCCGCGGGATTTATCTTACACAACATCAGGAGATATCGCGGGCTGGACGCTCCATCGGAACACCCTGTTGAAGACAACGTCGTCTGATATTCAACCATGCATCACCTGACCTGAGGGTCATTCTCTATCGAAGGATTTTCGGCCCATGATTGGTGTTTTCATGTTCATCACCGCCCTGGCACTTCTGCTGGTGGGCTTTCCCGTCGCCTTTACCTTCGGTGGTGTGGCGGTTATCTTTGGCCTGTTATCGGAAGGGCCAAACATTTTCGCCATGATGCCTCATCGCATCTGGTCGATCATGACTAACACCATCTTAATGGCGATCCCGCTGTTTATCTTCATGGGCATCATGCTACAAAAATCGAAGCTGGCCGAACGCCTGCTCGAATCGATGGGTTTTCTGTTTGGTGAAATGCGTGGCGGAATTGCAATCTCGACCGTCCTGGTCGGTGCGCTGCTGGCCGCCTCGACTGGAGTCGTTGGAGCGAGTGTGGTTGCCATGGGGGTCATCTCCCTGCCGGTCATGCTCAAGTACAATTACGACAAGAGATTGGCAACCGGGGTGATCTGCGCTGCAGGCACCCTGGGTCAGATTATCCCGCCATCAATTATCCTGATTATTCTCGGCGATGTCTTCCAGCAACCGGTCGGCGATCTGTTCCGGGCCGCTTTCTGGCCCGGCCTGTCTTTGGTTCTTTTATACGTTATCTACATTGCCATTATAACTTTCATCAATAAAGATCTGGCACCACCCATCAGGCTCGAAGAAGCACACGGGACGAAAAGACAACAAGTCTTCCACGCCCTCAAGGCGATTATCCCGCCGCTTGTTTTGATCATTCTGGTGCTCGGTTCGATCCTCACCGGAGTTGCCACACCGACTGAATCTTCAGCAGTCGGTGGTATCGGAGCTATCGTTCTGGCGGCCATGTATCGTCAACTCAACCTGAAAATGCTCTGGGAAAGTTCGCTGGAAACAGTCAAGATCACTTCGATGGTCTTTGCTATTCTGGTTGGCGCCACCGCGTTTTCGATGGTTTTCACCTATACGGGCGGCGACTACCTGGTGGAAGACCTCATGATGTCTCTGCCGGGTGAAAAATGGGGGTTTCTGATCCTGTCGATGCTGGCGATTATGATCCTTGGTTTTTTCATCGATTTCATCGAAATTTCCTATATCATCGTCCCGATTCTGGCGCCGATTGCCGACAACCTCGGCATCAATCCAATCTGGTATGCCATCCTGGTCGCGATGAATCTACAGACCTCCTTTTTGACGCCCCCCTTCGGCTTCAGCCTCTTCTACCTCAAGGGGGTGGCGCCCCCGGAGATCAAGACCACAGATATTTACTACGGAGTTATCCCCTTTATTATCCTGCAGGTGATCGTACTGGGTATTCTGGTTGTCTTTCCGGAGTTCTTTGGCTTCGAAGCCTTCAGGTAACCGCACGCTAAGATCGGTAAAAGACTTTCAATAAGACTAACCCCGCGAGTGGTTCAATAGCCTCACCTCGAAAAATCGCGCAATTATGGAAACAATGCGGTAATATTGCTGTTCGCCGACTCCTCTTCAAGGAAACGCCATGCCTTTTGTGTTGAAAGCCTCACTCCTTAATGCTCTTCTGCTCTTGCTTTTAGCTGGCTCAGCGCTTGCGGCTGACTCTCTGGCTTACTACTCCGATTATTTCTCCTTTATCGGACAGGATGAGAAAGGCTATATCCTCTTTGCTCTCGACAGCAACCGCGGCGTTGATGGAGATGAATTTCAAGCTGAACATTTTGGCGTGCTTTATGATCAAAACCAGGGCTGGATCGATCTGGTCGGTACCGGCGAGTACGCCAACCCCAGAGGGGTCCTCACCAAAATCCCTGACTCAACGGGATTCCAGTTCTCTGGCCGCCCTGAAAACGGGGTCACCATTCTGAGCCGTGTCAACGATCTGCGGCTTGAGATCAACCCACTGACCACTCGCCTTGAGGAGAACAGTGGCGAGCGCCGGCAGAAATGGGGGAATGCAGCAGCGGTTCTCTACTGGCAGGGGCGTATTGTTCCTGGTCGGGTTATCTACGAAGGTCTGACTCACCACAACTGGAACCGGCTGAGCCGCACCTACTCAGGCACCTGGGACAATTTCCAGGGATTTTATCTTGCAGTGATGGAGGGTTCCCCTTCGGCCTGGCAGGATCTTTATCTGCGCTCTGAGGGGAAAAAGAAAACCCTTCATTCCAAGGGCTTCCTCGATATCCATAGCGAGTTGACGAATATCTTCAGCCCTGACCTGGAGGTCACCAAAAAAGGTTGGGCGCTCGGTTTTTATCGCTGGAGTAAAGGCTGGCAGATGAATCTCCAAAGAGCAGCGACCAGCAAGGGTCTCGATCCCCCTTTCGCAGCATTGGAGCTCAAGCAGATCAGCCGTAATAATGTCAGCAACTGGGTTATCGGCGGCTTTGCGATGAGTGTTATTGAAGGTACTCTCGAGATCAACGGTCGACAAAGCAAAGTGCTGGGATTTGCCGAATTGATTAAATAAGTGAACCCTCAAGTTGTAAAGCTTTGAGTGCTTCCCAAAAATCGGCAGCAACCGGACCGATCGACTCTCCTCTGCGCCGAGCAACCCTTATTTCTATCTGGTTTGTAGCACCAAAATCCTCAATATGTAATTCGACCAATCGACCAGAGTCAAGATCACTCTTAACCATGTGAGATTGTAACCGCCCCCACCCCATCCCGGCCAACAGAATCTCTTTCTTGGTGAGATGATCGTTAACCAGCCATTGCCTCCCTTCGGCTACAACCCCCAGACTCTTTTGGCGAGGCTGCCGGCTACTATCGCGTACCACCACTTGAGCCATCCCCTTAAGATCATCCAGCAGTAAAGACTGCCCAGAAAACTGTGAGGCAAAAGCGGGCGAGGCAACCGGTACCATGCGCACCTGACTCAACTTAAAAGACTGTAACTGCACGTTCTCTTCAAACCAGGGTGTAATCGCAATATCGGCCTCAAACTTCTCCAATCGCTCCAGAGCGCCCCAGAGCCTTTCACCGACTAACTCAAATTCTGTTTGCGGATATTTCTTTTCGAGAAATTTCAACACTTCCAGTACCAGCGGAACGGGACAACTCTCTTCGATGGCAATACACAATTTGGGTTCGTTGCCGCGGGCCAGATGATCTGCCAGTTGATGGAGAAGAGTTCCCTGGCGCAGCACTTCTCGCGCCTGCTGGCAAATTTTTTCTCCCGCGGCAGTCAAACGAGCACGATATTGATCCCGTGCCAGCAGCTTCACACCCAATTCCTCTTCCAGTTTGCGGATGCCAACACTCAATGTTGGTTGAGTCCGGTGCAGTGCAGCTGCAGCCGCAAGTACACTCCCTGTATCCGCAATCTTAACCAACATTCTCAATTGATCATGCGTCATGTCCTGGCTCCCCAAACGACAAAACCATAGTTAATATCTATATTCTTATACGATATTAACTATTATTTTTCTATCTTAACAACAATTAAACTGTCTCTCAAGATAACGACATCCCGACTAAGGAGCTCATCATGCTAAATAAATTACTCTTCTTGTTTGCCCTGTTTTTCCTTTTTACTCAACCCGCCTTCGCGGCCAATTACAAAATTGATCCGGCCCATTCCGAGGTAGGTTTCCCCGTCGACCACCTGATGATCTTCAAGGTCAGTGGGTTCTTTACTGACTTCGCAGGCACCATTGAAGCCGATCCAAAGACAAAAACCCTCAACGCAGTAACGGCCACAATCCAGACCACCTCTATCGATACCCGCATCGAAAAACGTGATAATCACTTGCGCAGTCCTGACTTTTTTGACGCCGCCAACTATCCGGAAATGACTTTTGTCAGCAAAAAAATTGAGGAGAGTGGCGCAGATATCAAGGTTCATGGCGACCTGACAATCCGTGGTATCACCAAGCGGATCGTACTGGTCGGTGCATATCTGGGGGAAAACAAAGATGCCTGGGGGAATGTGCGGGCGGGATTTGCGGCCAAGGGTAAAATTAACCGCAAGGATTTCGGTTTGCTTTGGAACAAGCTTCTCGAAACCGGCGGTGTGACGGTAGGAGATGAAGTCGAAATCAGTCTGCAGATTCAGGGGATTAAAAGCTAGGAGTCTGTTGATGAGATGGTCTCCTAGGGAGACTGAAATAACTCAGGGCGCAACCTGGAAGACAGGTCACGCCCTGATGTTTGATAGGATATGCGCTTAAAATACCTCGCCAGCTAAGATGTCGGCTTCTCACTTAAGCATTGTTGTGCGAGTCGAGGACAGAGGACAGGCTCTCCTGCGGCAATTAGATTGTCCCCTTTTTTGCAACCCTGATTAACTTGCTTTTTTCATCGGCTCAGCATTATGGGGAATGCCGACTTCCACTTCAGGAGCGACAATCCCCTCTTCCGGATGATTATGAGCGTGAAACTTTCTTTCCAGTAAGATATGGAAAAGAATCCCGATGCCGATGCCATAAGCGGCGCCATGGGTGGCCAAGACAACGCCCATGGTACAAGCAACCCCGGCCTGGACCGGATCTCTGGCTTCTTTAAATCCATCGACCAAACAGAGGTACCCAGTAACAAACATCGTCAAAGACAGACTGATCGGCAGGAAAGGCTTGAAGAATGTCACCAGGGGCAACATGAACATCGCAAACAGGCCAACCAGCCAAAAGGTGCCCGCGCCACTATAGATGGAATCCATGGCTTTTCTGCCGTTACGGTAGCGGTCGGCAACTGTCGCGGTGACCGCAGTATAGATAGGCCCGGCAAGCCCGATATAGGGTGCGAAAAAGGCGTGGATCAGGTTGCGAATCCCGGTTGCAATATGAATTCGGTCGGCGCAGGTATCGATGATTTCATCATTTCTGTCCTCTTTGTTGGCACTCTCAACCAGAGCGGATCCGACGATGACATCACCAAAGGCGATAATATAAGCCGCCACCGCAGTTGCGGCACCATTGATGTAAAACTCAAGTCCAGGGAAACCGATCGTCCAGGGCAGGTACTGCCACATGAGCTGAAAGTCAGGTCGGGTAATGCCAAACTCGATATTCGGTGCGGGAAACTCACCGACTGCAACCCCGATCGCTATAGCGATCAACATCGCCGGAACCATCCCGTATTTGGAAAGGGTCGCCGCAATTTTATACTTCTGCTTTAACCTTAAGAACGACAGGGAGAACAGCATATAGAAACAGATCAGCGCCGCAATCCCGATGGAGATCGGATCATTACTGAGCCGACCACCAACCTTAATCTCACCCATAAAGGCGGCCATCCCGGCACCTATCAGAATTCCGGCCTTAATTGAGCCCGGGATGTTATTGACGATTTTACTACTCAGCTTGGTGATACCCAGGATCAGGAAAATCGCGGCGACCATGATTTGAATAGCGACCAGAGCCTTAATCGCATCAGGGCCCGGACCGTACTGGCTGATGTTCATGATGATGATCGGGATTCCGGCGGTGATCCAGCCCGGCACAAAAGGAACGCCGAGGAAGGTTGGAATCAACCAGGCGAAGTTACAGACGAAGGTGTAAGCAAGCGCAGCTTCAAAAGGAATCCCCAGGTGTTTTTCCAACCATGGGATCATGGCGAGTCCAACCACAAAAAGCACCAAAGCCTGAACAGCTTCGACTGTTTCAAGTTTGTAGTGAACGAAAGGCAACCTTAGTTTGAATGGACCAAATTTCCAAAACGGTTGCTCTTCACCATCTTTTCTTTTGTACAAAGCAAACGGCATGACAACTCCAATCTAAACGGGTTTATATCTGCGGTCTCGGCAACTCACTAATCGCTAAACGGTATTTTATTCGCCTTACTATCTGCCTCGGCCAACTTATGGTAAAAAATGCCCTGCATGGTCGGCGAATCGGGGATATAATATTCTGTTTTAAAAACATGTCAACCGTAAACCGTATGCAAAACGCTGAATCGACAGGCGAAACAAACTTAACTGCTTGAATTTTCAGCCCACATTGAATGTAAAAAAATACCTTAAGCTGTGTATCATAAAGCCGTTATATCCCCTTAAGAAGATCAATATCCAATTTTTGTAAAAACTGGGTTTCACTTTCGAGAAGGACTGATCGACCGTTTTCACAGATTGGTGCCTGAAGTGGCAGGCTAGCGGCGGGTTGATGAAATCAGACTTGGTCGGTAGGAAGTGTGCGAAAAGGTGGTGATGCGGCTTGCGTGGTGACCTTTAAATTGTTGATTCCCGGATAGCCCTGAATTTAAGTTAAACGCTGACCAGTTCATCCGACAGTGGGCTGAGCTTTTCACCCCCGGACTCGGTCACGACGTAGGCATTCTCGATGCCGATCGGTCCCAGATCAGGAAAGACAAATTTCAGCTCGATGGCGCTGGCCTGTCCCGCCACCAGCGACCAATGAAATCCTACAGCTCAAACTTTCCAAAAACCTCTCATCATTCGCCCTGAGGTGATCTGTCAAAAAGATCTTGAATCGCTGAGTCCAGCGCTATATTTCTTTACGTATTTAATCTGATTTTTTCGAACGCACCTTGCCCTGTCTTTCTCCCTTTTTGCCTTACCTTTTTGCACCACCCCTGCAATAACCTCCCATAAAATCAGATAGTTAAGGTGGGTATTGGGCCACAGAAAATCATTTCCCAAGACATGAAAAACTACGCTGAAAACGATTTAGCGATATTTTTACCTTTCAATGGTGGCGAAAATTAGACTATAGTGGCCAGATTCAGCCGCATATTGTATACAGTATGCAGTATACTTGTTTATCGAAATATACAGATCTTCCTTTCGTCATCAAGGTGGCCTGAGTCTTTTTAAGTCGAAGTGGACAGGGTTTCCTTGAGTCTGACGCTAATGTTGAAAAATTTCTGATTCAGCGTGACATGGGCTGCGAAAAAAAATACTAACTAAC
Organism: Deltaproteobacteria bacterium; assembly: GCA_024280485.1. GTDB lineage: Bacteria > Desulfobacterota > Desulfuromonadia > Desulfuromonadales > Geopsychrobacteraceae > Geopsychrobacter. The sequence goes on along the minus strand of JAJRQB010000030.1, from coordinate 30,722 downwards.
GACCAACTAAACAATATAGATCCGGAGGAGGAAATTAAAATGGCTAATTTAACAGGAAAGATTGCTGTCGTTACTGGTGGCTCAAGGGGGATCGGTGCTGCCATTGCCAAAGGGCTTGGCAGAGAAGGCGCAACGGTGATTATCAACTACAACCACAGTCATGAAAAAGCGCAAGCAGTTGTAGAAGAAATCAAGACCATGGGAGGTTCGGCCATTGCACTGCAAGCCGACATCTCTGAAGCCGAAGCGACCAAAGTATTCATCGAGAAGGTATTAGGTGATTTTGGAAAGATCGATATCCTGGTCAACAATGCCGGAATTACCCGAGACAAAACTTTTAAGAAAATGTCTTTTGAAGAATGGCATAAAGTCATCGACACCAACCTGTCTTCAGCTTTCAACACCTGCAAAATCGCCCTGCCGTCCATGCTTGAGCAAAAGTACGGCCGAATTATCAATATCAGTTCGGTTATCGGTCAATCAGGCGGGTTTGGCCAGGCGAACTATGCCGCGGCTAAAGCAGGGTTGATCGGCTTCAGTAAGTCGCTGGCGCTGGAAACTGCAAGAGGAGGAGTCACCGTCAATTGTATCTGCCCGGGCTATATTGCCACGGAGATGGTCAATGCCATGCCGGAGAACGTTAAAGAAGCAATCATTGCCCAGGTTCCCATGAAGAAACTAGGTGCCCCCGAGGAGATCTCCAAAGGGGTCCTTTTTATCTGCGAAAGTGAATATATGACGGGTCAATGCCTCAACCTGAATGGCGGGATTTACATGTTGTGAGCCATAACTCTGTCTCATTTTTTGGGTAACAAGGAGCAAGTATGAGAGACGTGTATTTGATAGGCATAGGCCAGACCAAAATCACCAAAAACGCCGGCATTCGCGGTCGCTATATGGCTGCGGAGGCCATAGGCAAGGCGATTGATCACGCGGGAATTGAGCGGAAACAGCTCGGCATGCTCATTACCGGCAATATGACCGCAGGCAGACTGGCACAGCAACAGCAACTGGGAGCCTTGATTGCAGACGTTGCGGGCCTGAGAGGCATTGAAGCTGCGACGGTTGAGTCGGCCTGCTCCTCTGGTGCGGCAGCGGCACGCTGGGGGGTCATGAGCGTGGGAGGCGGCTATCACGATGCCGTGGTTGTCAGCGGCATTGAGCGCATGACCCATTCAACCCTCGAAGATACGACAGCCGCCCTGGCAACAGCCGCTGACTGGGAACTTGAGGGGGTCAAGGGCGAATGCTTCATTTCGTTGAATGCAAGACTCATGAAGCTCTACATGGAGACCTACGGGGTGACTGCTGAGGATTTCGGTCATTTTGCGATCACCGCCCATGACAACGGTCTGAGTAATCCCATAGGATTTCTGCATAAGAAGCTCGATATGGAGACCTACCTTAACTCAAGAATGCTGGCCGATCCGGTCAAGCTGTTTGATGCACCTCCCGTATGCGATGGTGCGGCAGCGGTTATCCTAGCGACGGAGGAGGTCGCCCGGGCCGCGCAGCACAAGGGTCTGCCCATGATCAAGGTGGCCGGGTCGGCCATCGGTACCGACTCGCTCGCGCTGGATTCCCGCCGCGCAATGCTGGAGCTGGATGGTGTGGCAATTTCCACGCGCAGGGCCCTGGAGCAGGCTGGCATTAAGAACGCAGATGTTGATATCTTCGAGCTGCACGATGCCTACACCATTATTACCACCCTGAGTCTTGAGGCCGCGGGCTTCGCCGAAAAGGGCAAAGGGGTTCATTTCGGCAAGCAAGGGGAGATCTCACGTAGAGGCAAGCTGCCCATCTCAACCATGGGCGGTCTCAAGTCGCGCGGCCACCCGGTTGGCGCCACCGGGGTCTATCAGCTGGTCGAAACCTATATGCAGCTGACCGGTACCGCTGGCGAAAACCAGGTGCCGGATCCAGAGTTTGCTCTGGTCCAGAATATCGGCGGAACCGGCGCCACCGTCGTCAGCCATATTCTGCAGCGCTGCGCATAAGTATAGAAAACCGATTAAACGACCTCTCCTTGAGACCATGCCAGCCTGCTGGTCGGTTGGCCGCGACACGAACAGCCGGCATATCGGGAGAAGGAAGACCACAAACAGGGAGAAAAAAATGCAATCAGAGAGTTGTTTTTGTGGATATTGTCAAAAAAACAACAAGAGCCATACTGGCTTGGATGTACCGAATGACCAGTGGCTGGAGGAACTGGGAGACATGATTGAAGCTACCGTGGAAGGGCTCAGGAAGGGGCAATCCTTCACCTCCTGTCGCTACGGAAGTCTGGTTACCTCCTAAAAACCTCCTTACCGAAACCAGACGGGAAGATCCCCGCAGGGTGATTAGCGCCGACATACCCCCTCGGGCGGACTGATGCCCCAAAGGCCCCCGATCGATGCCACCGGGCTGGTGCCCAGTGCTCCGAACTGGTCTGGCAGTTGAGCGGCCAGGCCGATTGGGACAAGGGGCCAAGGTCACCCAGCTACACAACCTGGGCCTTTGCGGCACGGCTGTCGTTGGCCTTTACAAAAAGGCCTGGTCCAATTATTGATATTATTTAAAGTTGTACGACTCACCTGCGAGCTGCCCTCGACAAGGTCTGTACACTCCAACTAACCCATTTTTTATCGAAAATAAAATAATTCACTGGTATTTAATTTCTTGTTGACATTTCCTGCCGTTCCTTTCATGTTGAATTGACGTAGAACATGATTTTATTCAGGTGATAAGCCGAGGATTAAGTTTTTTAGAATAGACTGGATTTATATCTACAATTCATGACTATACAGGCTGCAATTGCAGGTCTAGGAGAGCAAGTAGGGATCCCCTTTGTTTTAATTGCTGAACATTTGAATCGCCCAAATGTCCGCTATTACGATGAGCCCAAGCTATTATTTTTGATTTTTCCATGACAGAAAGTTGAATTTTTAAACACAGTTATTATACTTAAATTACCAACTCATTAGAATGTTAGATTGGGATAAACAGGACACTGGAGGAACTCGTCAATGGATATGTAATTATTAATTTTAGAATGAAATTATCAATCAGCAAAATACAGTTTTACGTGAAATAGCGTATAGGGGGGACTGTCTATGGAAAAACTTTCTATCAATGTTGGCTTTGCCGGAATTAGATCGATCGGAAGACCCTCTTTTAATCAGATTTATCTCCGCCTTGTCGTCGACAAACTCAAATCAGATAAGGCCGAGCAGACCTGTATAGATTTAGCGATGCATATGAACCTTATTTTGCATCAGGACGGCAGCTACCTCGTTAGTAAAGGGGCGACTATACGCCCCAGTCAAGTTATGCCCCAACCTGGTCAAACTGATCGTGACGGCTTATTAATTCACCAGATTAAACGATCACATTTCAATGTTAAAAGGGTCCCACTTACCCCCCCCTGCTGGCTATCAAGCTATCCAGAGCCTCGCCGTTCAATTTTTTTTTCGCGGAAAGAAGACCTGCCAGCACATCTGTCCCCTGAGTGGGGTGCCAGGTCTGTCGATGAAATTACTTTGGGAATTATAGTCGTCGAAGAATCTGACATTCAGGAAGACAAGTTGGATTTCGGGCGAAAATTCGCGGGGAGGGTGGATGCAAGCGCCGCAGGTGCAAACATATCTTCTCCGCCGTCAATAAAGGAGGAACCCTAATGAAACCGTTTCGATTGAATAAGCACGGCAGGCTGGTGTTTCCCTCGAGCATTTTCGTCGAGCTCGATTTCTCGATTATCTCCGATCTCGACCAGTTGAAGGCCATCATTCGCCGCGACTTCGAGGTCAAAGCTCCAACCGGCATCGAGATAGCTGCGCGGGCCGCGGCCGGAAGCTATAAGACGCGCTATGACCTGTTGCGCGATATAGGCTTGCACCTGTTCTGGGCCAACCGTTTCGCGCTGGCGATGTACGACAAGCGGCCAACGCGCTGGCGGGATGTCCCGCGAACCCGCAACGATGTCTTCGTTCCTCTTTTACAACCCAGGGAGGATCGCGAGGCAAAATCTGCCAGTGTTCTCAAGGCTTTTGGGGAATTGCCGGCCAAGTGGGACCAGGCGGCCGAGGAGAGTTTGTTCGGTACACTGTTCGATTGTTTCTCCAACAAACTCTATAAGGCCTCTTCACTCCCACCAATCAAGGCAACGATAGCGGAAGCGCTCACCACCGCAGATGCCAAGACCAGCGTTCTTACAGATTACAATCCCGATCACCGCCACTACAGCATCGACGAAATTCTTGATGTTGCAGAGGGACAACCCGAGCTTGAAGCGTTGCGGCGGTGGGCTATGGTGCTTCACAATCAGCACCCCTGGGAGCGCAGCCAGGCCAGATTGAAATCTTTTGCCGAGATGGAGGATGACGACGTCGTCGTGCTGTTCCATCCGAAAAACCGCGGCGTCCTCGACTTCATCAACCGCGTGAAGAGCGGAACCACACACAAGTCGCTGACCCCGACGCCAACCCCGGCCGTCGCACCGGTGAGACCGCTGCAACCAGTGGTGATCGATGATGCCTCACCGATCCAACCGAAGATTGAGGCGCTGGCAATCCGCAAGGGGGAGATCATCTGTACTAACGATGATGTTGTGAGGAATTCACCACCAACCTGGTCGCCGATGAGCGCGCAGGATATCACGGACAAAACCGGCATCGAGCGGCGCCGCTATACAGCTGAGCCACTCGAGAACATCGCCCTCGAGGCGGCACGAGCTGCAATGAAGCATGCTGGTCGCGGGCCCGAGGAGATCGGCGCGGTCCTGTTCTGCTCCTGCACCTCGAACCGCCTGATCCCCTCGACCGCCACCTGGCTCTCGGGCCAACTGGGCATCATGCAGACCCATTGCTCGGCCGACATCGTCGCCGCCTGCGCCGGCTTCCCCTATGGCATTGCCGAAGCGATCCGTCTGATGCGGGAGGTTGAACGTCCGGTTCTGCTGGTGCTGGCCGAGAAGTTTTCGGACAAGATCGGCAATGCGCGACCATCGCGCATGATCTTTGGCGACGGAGCTGCTGCTGTCGTGCTCGCGCCCACAGAGGGTAAGCGTGATATCGAGGTGGTCCAGACCTATGCAAGCGGGCCTTTCAGTCAGGTGAACTCCATTATCTGGCCGAACTATGACTTTGATAACGACATCACGGTGTATGGCCCCGAGGTCAAGGCGTTGGTCAAGCGCTACCTGAGCCAGATGATTAACGAGCTCACCGAGCTCAAGGGTTTGAAAGGGGACGGAAAGCTTATCAACGACATCGATACGATTGTGCCCCATCAAGCCAACAAGAACATGATTATAGAAATCGCCGAACCCCAGGGGATCGATGCCAAGGACATCTACTTCAACATCGCCGAGGTCGGCAATGCCTCCGCGGCAAGTATCCCAATCGCGATGGCAGACTCCATTTTCGAAGGGGCAATCAGCAAACGGTCCCTGATCTTCGCGCCGGGCTTCGGAGCAGGAGCCGTCGGGGGCTACGTGGTGATGTGGCTGGACCCGGCGATGATTGCGCCAGAGGACCAAACCGCCCTCGCCATGCGACTACCGCCGACGACGGCACATTCGTCTCTTGAAGACGTCCAGGATGCGTTTGGTGGCTGAATTCCCGCTCAAGTAACAATAAGATAGTCCACTCTCTAACTCGTGCCGGATCGGTGAGCTCCTTGCAAACTTGCAGGAAGCTCACCGGGCTATGTTTTCCATCATAGATTGAACAGAGATACGTTCAACAGATGAACCCGGGTCTTTGGTTTCCCCCCCCTTGCGACCCCCCAGCTTTGGGAGATAAATATTATGTCCGCTGCCCCAACAATTGATCGTTTTTTCGAGCTTGCCGAACACCTCGCCTCTGACTTCTCCCTGATCAAGGAGGTCAGCCGGTCAAACCGCGACCGCCAGAGGCAAGAAGTGGAAGTCGCCCTTGAGGGGCTCGTCGCACACCGGACCATCGAGGAGACCACCGAGCGCCTCAAGAAGCTGGATGTCGACAGCTATATCCGTGAAACCGTCGAACCTTCCGAGCAAAAAAACCGCACCGGCTTCAAGGCCATCCTCAAACAACTGAAACTTAAAATCGTCGATGAAATCGCTCTTGGCCCCCTGCTCTGCGTCGAGGCCGAGTTTGATTTCTACGGCCACAAACGCCGACTCTGCCTGTTGGGGCAGGAACGCAACACCAACAATGGCGTCTGGGGCCCCGAGCACCACCGCAAGGCTATCGAAGTCGTACGCAAATACGAACGCTATGCGGTACCGGTCATCACCTTTATCGATACCCCGGGCGCCGATGCGAGTGAGCTGGCCAATGCCAACAACCAGGCCCATTCGATTTCCCACTTCATCGCCGAAATGGCCAACCTCAACGTGCCCTCGGTGGGGATTATCCTCGGTAACGGCTATTCGGGAGGCGCCATCCCGCTGGCCTCAACCAACATCATTCTCTCGGTGCGTGATGGTGTCTTCAACACCATTCAACCCAAGGGACTGGCCGCCATCGCCCGCAGTTTCGATCTCAGCTGGCAGGAGTGTGCCAAATACGTCGGGGTCAGTGCCTACGAACTTTACCAGCAGGGTTTCGTCGACGGTATTATCGACTATGTCCCCGGAGAAAAAGGTCCCCAACTCGAGAATCTGCGCAAGGCGATCGTTTCAGCCGTAACCGCCATCGAAAAACGTGCCGTGACCTTTGTTCAGGAGACCGATGGGATTATCGAGCACTACCAGGCCAGCTTGAATCGTTATCTCAAACCCTCGGAAAAGCTCAAAACACTCAACAATATGTCGGCGCTTTCATTGACCCACAACCCGACGGAATACTTCAGCGTCTTCGGCATCACCTACCGCTATCTGCGCTATCTCAGCTTGCGTGGACGCCTCCAATCGACCTCTTCAGCTAACTTCAGTCGCACGACAAATCTGGTCCGCCCTAAAGGGGATTTATCGAAGCGTGTTCAGGAGGAGCAGGCCAATGTTTTTGCCAGCTGGCAGGAAAACCCTCTGCTCATCCGCTATGACGACCTGCTGTCCAAAAGCTTTAAAACCTATATTGACCGCAATGAGCGTACCGACACCCAGCGGGGGCGGCTCTCTAAACTGGTTCTTGGCGATCCCGCCGAGAACCTTGAAAAAGCCAAGCGGAGCACTTACCTCGCCTACGGTTTTCATCTTTACAACCTCTGGAAGGCCGGGGCCCAGAATAATTTTGTCGCGCTGATCAAGTATCTTGACTCTGCGCCGGCGAATACCAAGACCACCGATCCCGCCGAGATGTCGGTGCTCGATGTCATCACCCTGCCCGAATTTCATAAGGATATGGAAAGGGTGTGCAAGAATTTTATCGTCTTCGATCTGGTCTACGATCAGATCATCACCGATCTGCGCCCAATCGCCGCCGAAGCCAAGAATACCAATACCTTCTCGCAAAAGTCCTTTCAGACGCTCCTCGAATCTTCGATCTCCGCAGCCGTCACCAAGCTCAAGGCTATGCTTGGCGAAGACGCAGTGGATCCTGCTCTCCTCGAAGACAAATTCTACGGCTGGATCAATGTCTATCTGCAGCACCCGCAGATGAAAGAGTTCATCCGTCCCGTGCAGGAATGGAAAAAAATCCAGTATCCGCGTATTTCAGAGCCGCTTTTCGCGATCGTCAACTTTTTGTTCGAAAAGTTGTTGCCGGAGTACTGTGAAGCCGAACGTGAAGAGCGCAAATATGATGGCCGCATCAAACTACGCAATATCGGCATGAAGGATTTCTGGAATCGGCTGGAGACCGCCTATAACGACCTTTTGATCCAGGATGTTCTGGCCCAGGACAAGCGCGCCAAGAATTGTCGATTTGAGCAGCTCAGCACCGAATTCTTCACCGATTTCAACGAACTCGATGCCGACCTGATGACCGCCGACCCGGTCAAATTTCCCGGGTTCCGCATCTCCATCGAGAAAGCGCTGGATAACGGGGTCAAACCCTGCGGCGTCATCACCGGTCTGGCGAAACTCAAAAAAGAGAAGGGCCATCCCGCCACGCGGGTCGGCGTACTGATCTCCAATCTTGATTTCCAGGCCGGCGCCTTCGATATGGCCTCAGCAGAAAAATTCTGCAACCTGCTGTTACAATGTGCACGCCGCAAGCTTCCTGTAGTCGCCTTTGTTTCATCGGGCGGCATGCAGACCAAGGAGGGTGCCGGATCGCTGTTCTCCATGGCGATCGTCAATGACCGTATCACCCGTTTCGTGCGCGACAACGAACTGCCGATCATCTGCTTCGGTTTCGGCGATTGCACCGGCGGTGCACAGGCCTCATTCGTCACCCACCCGCTGGTTCAGACCTACTATTTTTCCGGGTGCAACATGCCCTTCGCTGGCCAGATCGTGGTCCCCTCCTACCTTCCCTCGACGGCGACCCTCTCCAACTACCTGGTCGCAACTCCGGGCGCCATGCAAGGGCTGGTCAAGCATCCATTTAATAAGACCCTCGACCAACAGCTGCGCGACATCGATATCGCGATTGCCGCTCCAGCGGAAAGTGTGATGGATGTCTGCCATCGGGTGTTCAAGGGTCTCTATCTACCCGACGCTGACGCCACGCCCATCCAGGGCCGGACTCTGGTGAACGAACGCGCCCTGCTGAAGCCGGTCAAGCGCTGCCTGATCCACGCCCGGGGCTGCACGGCCGCCAAGTTGATAAAAATCGCCCAGCAGCAGGAGATTGAGGTGGTTCTGGTCCAATCCGACGCCGATATGGATTCAGCGGTTGCCGGTCAACTCACCGAAAAGGACACCCTGATCTGCATCGGCGGCAACACCCCGGACGAATCCTACCTCAACGCCAAATCGGTGTTGCGTATTGCTGAACAGGAAAAGGTTGATTCACTCCACCCCGGGATCGGCTTCCTCTCGGAGAATGCTGACTTCGCCCGGCTCTGTCGTAACCGCGGGATCAACTTCGTTGGCCCCTGGCACTCCAGCATGGAATTAATGGGCAACAAGACCAACGCCATCGACACCGCCAGCAAAGCGGGAGCACCTGTTGTCCCCGGCAGTCACGGCATCATCGGTAGCTTCGAGACCGGTATGGAGGTCGCTGAGACCATCGGTTATCCGGTGCTGCTCAAGGCTGTCCATGGTGGCGGCGGCAAGGGGATCCAGGTGGTGGAAAAACCCGAAGATTTCCGCGAAATCTTCTTCACCCTTTCTTCAGAGGCCAGAGCGGCGTTCGGTTCGGGGGATCTCTACCTGGAAAAATACGTCACCAACCTGCGTCATATCGAAGTACAGGTCCTGCGCGACACCCATGGCAACTGCAAAATCCTAGGACTCCGCGATTGCTCGGTACAACGTAACAACCAGAAAATCTTCGAGGAGTCAGGCTCGACACTGTTGCCGAAAAAACTCGAGAAGGATGTCTATGCCTTCGCCGAACACATCTCCAACGAGTGCGATTATATCGGGGCAGGAACAGTTGAATTTATCTTCGACCTTGACAACACCTCCGTCTATTTCATGGAGATGAATACCCGCTTACAGGTTGAACATCCGGTCACTGAAAAGGTGACCGGCGTCGACATCGTTGCCAACCAGTTCAAGATTGCCGGTGGCGAATCGATCGCTGATCTGGTCAGCAACCCCCAGGGCTATGCGATTGAAGCACGGATCACCGCAGAGCGGACCGCTGTTGAAGACGGGGAGATCAAATTTATTCCGACCCCCGGCGATGTCACCGCATTCAGCATCCCCAGCGCCGACAATATCACCGTCATCAAAATGGTCGAGGCCGGGAAACCGATCACCCCCTACTACGACTCACTGATCGCTCAGATCATTGTCACCGGAAAAAACCGCAAGGATACCATCGATAAACTTCTGACCGTTCTGGAAGAGACCATCATCAATGGCGTCCATACCAATATTCCACTGCTCAAGCGGGTCCTGAAAGACGCGACCTTCCGTAATGGGGACTACAACACCCAGTACCTTAACGGCTTGCTCGAGAGGATCGATGTTCAGGAGATGATTGCGGAAGGTGATGCGGCTTCCGGTTCCGACCAGGTGGATCTTGACCGCTCGGCTATCGAGATCGAGGGCAGCAGCGAATTGAAGGTCCTCTCACCCTCCACCGGGGTCTTCTACGATGCTTCATCCCCGAGCGAACCCCCTTTCGCCCCGATCGGCACGGCGGTCGGAGCCGGTGACACCATCGGTCTGTTGGAGGCGATGAAGCTCTTCTCCTCCCTCACCCTTAAAAACTGCAACCCGGGAGGGAATTTCTACGATCCGGAAAAGAAGTATGAAGTGGTACGCGTCATCCCCACCGCCGGTCAGGCGGTCAACAAGGGGGATCTGCTGTTTGTTATCAAGGAGGCGGTCTGAGTCCCTTTGAGGCGACAGAGCATCGGACTTCTTTGAGTCTGACGTCTGTTTGACAGGATTCTTATTCAGCGTGGCAGGGGGTGCGCAATGCTCTCACTGTTTAACGATCAACCAACCACTGAAAGTGCGGAGGAGATAATACAATGAAAAAACTAGCGGGGAAGATTGCAGTCGTTACTGGTGGCTCAAGAGGGATCGGCGCTGCCATCGCCACTGGTCTTGGTCGAGAAGGTGCGACGGTGGTTATCAATTACAACCACAGCGAAGCAGAAGCTCAAGCGATTGTGAAAGAGGTTGAGGATATGGGGAGCTCTGCGATTGCCCTGCAGGCGGATATATCAGACGCTGAAGCGACCAAAATTTTCATCGAAAAGGTTCTTGAACAATTCGGCAGGATCGATGTCCTGGTCAACAATGCCGGTATCACCCGCGACAAGACCTTCAAGAAAATGTCTTTTGAGGAATGGCATAAAGTCATCGATACCAACCTCTCTTCGGTCTTCAACACCTGCAAGATTGCCTTGCCGTCCATGCTCGAACAAAAGTACGGCCGCATTATCAATATCAGTTCGGTGATCGGCCAGGCCGGGGGCTTTGGTCAAACCAACTATGCCGCGGCAAAAGCGGGGCTGATCGGCTTCAGTAAGTCGCTGGCGCTGGAAACGGCCAGAGGAGGGGTCACCGTCAATTGTATCTGCCCGGGCTATATTGCCACGGAGATGGTCAACGCCATGCCGGAGAACGTTCGAGAGGCAATCATTGCCCAGGTCCCAATGAAGAAACTGGGTGCCCCTGAAGAGATTGCAAAAGGAGTTATTTTTATCTGCGAAAGCGAGTACATGACGGGACAGAGCCTTAATCTAAACGGCGGCCTCTACCTGATGTAGGAAATTAAGGTCCTCTGTTTAAGTCCGAAAAAATAAAAAAACCCCCTGCTAAGTCAGCAGGGGGATTTTCAACAACAACTCGTCCTGAGGACAAATTTTATACGGAATTACTTGGTTGCAGCTTTTGCTTTAGGTGCGGCAGCTGATGCGTCGTTCAGAACTTTTTTAGCCAGTTCAAAATTTTTGGTCACGATGCCTTGGAAAGTCTGGAAGTTGCTGTTGAGAGCCTGATTCCAAAACTCAACCACTGGCAGGACTTCTTTAGGAAGCTGCTCGGTCGTCTTTTTGAGCAGACCGTTAGCCTGTTCCTGCACTTCACCAGCTTTTACAAAAGCGCTGTTGTAAAAAGTCTCCATCGCTTCAATCCCTTTGGCTGGGGCACCCTGAGTGGTCCAATCGATCGCCAGGCCAGCGTCTACACTCTTCTTCAAGCTGGTCAGACCTTTTTGGTTCTCTTTGAAAAAAGAATCAACAGCTTTTTTTCCCTCTTCAGGAACATTAGGAATGGTTCCCATGAGCTGATCAGCAGCCTTGGCGGTTTGGTCAGAGAAAGAGTTCAGTGCTTCGAAGCTCGATTTGACAGCGTTTTTGTTGAAATCCAAAATGTCCTGGGTGATTTTCTGATTTTGCATTTTCGTTCTCCTATTTAGGGTGATGTGCATATTTTTATGATAGCCTCCCGGCCAACCTTGGATCGCAATTTAAACAAACTTTAAATACTTGTCAAGAAAAAATTACAGAGAATTACATTTTTGTTTAAATATTGCCTTTGCTGGTCTGTCTTCGTATAATTAAGCCTGCTGAACGGTCAGCGCAAGGCTGAAACCGAACCTATTCCCCCACAGAAGACGGCCACTTAAAGATGATTACCCGAGAGCAAAAAGAACAATTCCGAAAAAAAGTCGGCAAACTCCTCGAACAACGCAGACTTGAGAAGGGCCTGAGCCGCAAGCTGCTGGGCGAAGCCCTGGGCTATGAAGGGAACAGTGCCATTCAGGTGGTCGCACGCTTTGAGTCGGGACGTGCTGGCGTACCAAAGACTAAAATAGAAAAATTGCTAAAAATCCTCGAGATCAATAACGCGGATTTCGGCCTCGCCGGATCGAAATCGCTCAAGACTTTTGTCTCAGCCAGCGGCTTTCTCGGCTCGACCATGGCCCCCTGGAGCGATGCGATGGTCGGCTTTCTGGAGAACACAGAGACAAGCTTCGTTCAACAAACACTCTCTGAGGACGAAGAGACTGAGGACACGCCAAACGAAACCCGAGGCGACGACTATCAGGATCTCCTGCGCATCATGAGACTTTATCGCGTTCAAAAGGAGGAAGCACCACTCAGTCTGCTGGAGCAACTGGCCATGCTGGATAGACTAAGTGAGGGTGACGAAAACAAGCTGGCCGATATGCTGGCAACTCTGAGCATTGAGCCTCTCGCGGCCTATCAGGTGATCGAAAACCATTTGATGGAACGCTTAAAGGGACCAAAGGCGTAAGTAAATCTCAGGAACGCTGGAATTCCGCTGAGTCCTATAATTTTCATAAGGGGTACAGCACTACAGCAGCCTTAATAACTTTCAACTCCCGATCTAACGCCATTTCTCTCTAAAAATTAACCCTGAACAGGAAGTACTGCCCTTACCGCCAGGAAGAACACAAGCCACACTTTGCATTTTATTTAAATTTCTCCTTGTTCAAATATCAATCTTCGTTTATAAGATGTTTAGTTCTTGTTTAAACTATGAAAATTTTGACCCGTAGAAACTGAACCGCCTGTCGAAAACGATGAATTACCAACAACCGCATATTGAAAATTATAAAGGGGTAAAACATGCAAGACTATTTTAAACAGCAGACTGAATGGCTGAATACCTGGCAAGAGCAGCAACAGAACCTGACTAAACAGTTCGCAAGCTGGAGCGAAGAACAGACATCGGGCGTTCCCGGCGCAACCCAATATCAAGCCCCGGGCAATTTTGAAGATCTATTGAAAATGCAGCAAGACCTGGTGAAGCAATTCAGCGGCTTCGGCACTGACCTGCAGCAGAACATTCAGCAAGTCCTGGGCGGCAAGCTGCCTTCCGAGATGTTACAGCAGTTCAATTTCAATATTTTGCAAGAATTTCACAAAAGCTGGTTGAGCAACCTTCAGTTCCCGGGCGGCATGCAGAATCCTTTTGCCGGTGGACAGAACTGGAGCGACCCCAGCAGTTTCCTGAACGACTTCATGAAACAGCAGAATCCTTTTTTTTCTACCTTCGGTAGTGGCAACATGACGGATGAGCTGCAGAAAATGTTCGGCATGCTTGGCATGATGCAGGGCTCCAAATTACCAGGTGGCGATCTGTACAGCCAGCTGTTCACCAATTTTCAAAGCATGTTCAACCAGCTCAGCAACACTGGCACCAGCCAGGGTTTTGAAAAACTTCTCGAAACCTTCACTAGCTGGAAAGAGCAGACCGACCAATATCTGCTCGCGCCACAGGTCGGCATCGATCGTGAGACAGGTCAGGATATCTCCAAGGCGATCAGCCTCTCCTTCGATTTCATGAAATCCTTCGCGACCATGAGTAAGCTGATTGAAGAGACGGCACGGAAAGCGGGGAACCGGTTCCAGGCCAAACTGGTCGAGCGCTCCCTGAACAACGAGCCGCCGATCAAGTTCAGTGATTTCTGCAACCTCTGGAGCAAGGAGAATGAAGCGGTCTTTCTGGATGTTTTCGGTACCGAGGAATTTTCTAAAACTCAAGGGGAATTTGCCGCATCCGGCATGCGCCTTAAAATTCAGATTAACGGGTTGATCGAGAAAGTTGTGGATCAGACCCCGATCGCCCTGAAGCGCGATGTCGATCTGGCCGCCGGGGAGATTCTCCAGCTTAAGCGTGACCTGCGCAAATCGCGCAAGCAACAGCAAGAGTTGGCGAGTGAAGCCAAAACCGCACGCGAAACCGTCGCAGCGGTTGAACAACGCTTCCAGAAACTGGAGGCGGCCCTGGTTAAGGTCCAGGCACAGGCTGAAACTGCCGAGAAGGCAGCCAAGTCCACTTTAGCTGAGAAGAGCAAGCCGGCTCCAAAAAAGGCCGTCTCGACAACCCCAAAAACGACCAGCAAGGCCAAAAAGCCTGCAGCCACCTCGGCTGAATCAGTGAGGACGAAGAAATGAATAATACACAACAGTTTCAGGAATCGATGGAAGAGTTCAAGGGCTTCGCCGAAAATCTAAAAAAAGGGATTGAAAACCTGGCCTCGATCGATGAGGTTCTACTCGGCCAAACCGCCAAGGATTTGGTTTTTGAGGACGGTAAGCGCAAACTCTATCGCTACCAGGCCCGTAACAAAAAAGTCTGTCCGGTGCCGACCCTGATCGCTTACGCCATGGTCAATCGTTACACCATGCTCGACCTGCAACCGAACCGCTCGATGATCCGCAACCTGCTGGATCAGGGACAGGACGTCTACCTGATCGACTGGGGCTATGCCGACCGTATGGATCGCCACCTGACCATGGACGATCTGATCAACGGCTTCATGGATGACTGCATCGACTACATCCGCCAGCAGCACCAGATTGATGCCATCAACCTGCTCGGCGTCTGTCAAGGGGGCACCTTCTCGGCGATCTACGCGGCGCTGCATCCGGAGAAAGTCAAGAATCTGATCACCATGGTGGCGCCGATCGATTTCTCCACCAATGACAGCCTGCTCTTTTCCTGGGCCAAGCATATGGATGTCGACCTGATGATCGATGCCTACGGCATCATTCCGGGCGACATGATGAACCAGTCCTACCAGATGCTTGCGCCATTTTCACTGACGGTCCAGAAGTATGTCAACATGGTCGATATCATGGGCGATGCCGACAAACTATCCGACTTCCTGCGCATGGAAAGCTGGATCTTCGACAGCCCCGATCAGCCGGGAGAAGTCTTGCGCCAGAATGCCAAGGACCTGTTTCAAGAGAACAGGCTGGTCAAGGGCGAGTTCGAAATCGGTGGTCAGCTTGTCGATCTGAAGAACATCAGCATGCCGGTCCTCAATATCTACGCCGAGTTCGACACATTGGTCCCGCCGGCAGCGTCAAAAGCACTGCTAGATTATGTCGGCACCAAGGACAAGCAAGAACTTTCCTATCCAGTCGGGCATGTCGGCATGTTTGTCTCCGGCAAGACCCAGGCCACTTTGGCCCCCAGAATTGATGAATGGATCAAACAAAGAATATGACATCTTGTTCATATTCATTATGTTCATATGAACTAACTAGCCAGTAGAGGGTACGATGATTATTAAGGATAAAGTATTTGTTGTGACCGGAGCAGCTCAAGGTCTGGGGTTTGCGATCGCTAAAGATCTCGCTACCTTTGGTGGGAAGTTGGCCCTGGTTGACATGAACCCGCAAGGATTAGATCAGGCCGCGGCAGCACTGGGCGAGTATGGCGTAGAAATCCGTTCCTACGTTTGCAATGTCGCCATCGAAGCCGATGTCGTCGCCATGTTCGACAGTATTCAGCAGGATTTCGGCCAGATCGACGGGCTGGTCAACAACGCCGGCATCACCCGCGATGGGCTGCTGGTCAAACACAAGAACGGTGAAACGACCAAGATGACGCTGGAGCAGTGGCAGCAGGTCATCGACGTCAATCTGACCGGAGTCTTTCTTTGCGGCCGTGAAGCGGCGGCCAAAATGCTCGAAGCGGGTCAGCCTGGCGTAATCGTCAACATCAGCAGTGTTTGCAGAGATGGTAATATCGGCCAAAGTAACTATTCAGCAGCCAAGGCCGGAGTTTCCGCGTTGACTGCGACCTGGGGTAAAGAGCTGGCTCGCCATGGCATCCGCGTCGGTGCCATCGCCCCGGGCTTTGTCAACACCGAAATGGTCAAGACGATTCCGGAGCCGGTCCTCGAGAAACTTAAAACACTGATCCCACTGCGCCGTCTCGCCGAACCGGCTGAGATTGCCCACAGCGTCCGCTACATCATCGAAAATGATTATTTCACCACTCGTACCATCGCGGTTGGTGGCGGGATGCAAGTGTAACAAAGCATACAAAATGTTGCCGAGGGAGGTTCTCCTTCCTCGGCTTCGCACCATCGGGCAGGCCACACACTCCACAGGCTCCCCAGACCTGTCCCCCCAGTATCTTTCAGATGAGCTCCGCCTCGATGGCTCAATGCAACCCCGACTCACCTGAGGTCAGGTTACGCCAATCCCCAGGCGGAACAGTCTTTCGACGAGGTAAAAACACCAATGAACAAAGTTTACGTTATTGACGCACTCCGCACCCCCTTCGGCAGCTTCGGCGGTGTCCTTGCTGAGGTCCCAGCCACTGAAATGGCAGCGACGGTTACCAAGGCCCTGATCGAACGAAACCACATCGACCCTGCGGCGATTGATCAGTATATCGCCGGACAGGTTATCTCAACCGGCTGCGGCCAGGCCCCGGCACGGATTGCCATGCGTGCGGCCGGGATTCCCGATACGGTGCCCGCCATGACCATCAACAAGGCCTGCGGTAGCGGCTTGAAAGCGATGATGCTGGCTGCCGATGCGATTCGCCTCGGTGATGACCATCTGGCTATTGCCGGCGGCATGGAAAATATGTCGCTCTACCCTTACGCCCTCTTAAACGCCCGCTTCGGCATGCGCATGGGGAACGGCCAGGCGGTTGACCTGATGCTCCACGATGCGCTCCTCGACCCCGAGAGCGGACGCCATATGGGTGAAATTACAGAAGCCGCAATCGCCGAACACGGGATCAGCCGCGAAGCCCAGGATGAATACGCGATCTGCTCTTATAACCGCGCCCAAGCTGCGATCAAGCGCGGTTTCCACAGCAAAGAGATCGTCCCGGTGGTGAAATCGACCCGCAAGGGAGAGGTTACCGTCGACAGCGACGAAGAGCCCAGCCGGGTTAATTTCGACAAGTTCACCGACTTGCGCCCCGCCTTCAAAAAAGATGGCACCGTAACGGCCGGTAACGCCTCGACCATCAACGATGGCGCCGCCTTCGCGCTGCTGGCCAGTGAGGCTGCCTGCGAAAAACACCGTCTGAAGCCGAGAGCCAGACTGATCGCTTATGCGACCAACAGCCTGCATCCGAGCCAGTTCCCGGTCGCGCCGATCGGCGCCATCGAGAAGGTCTGCGCCAAGGCTGGGCTGTCGCTTGAGCAGATCGACCTGTTTGAAATCAACACCGCCTTTTCTGCCGTAGCGCTGATGTCGATCAACAAGCTAAAGCTCGACCGCAGCAAGGTCAACATCAACGGTGGAGCCATCTCGATCGGCCATCCGGTCGGTGCCAGCGGCGGGCGTCTGGTCGCCACCTTGATCAACGGACTGGAGGACACCGACGGAAAATATGGTCTGGCGACCCTCTGCATCGGCGGTGGCGAAGCCGTTGCGGCGATCTTTGAGCGGATTTAAGCTCAACCAGAAATTATAAAGAGAACCACAACAGATCCCCTTCCTCATGACCGGGGAGGGGATCTGTTGTGGTTCAAGGCCAGCCGGAAACTGAAGACAGAGGCCGAATGTGTCCACTATTGTGACTGATGGTGCTGCAGATCGACTTTGATTGTTATTTAGGGGAAGGACTGTTCTGGGTGGTGAATCTGATAGAATTCACCTGCATTTGACTTTGAACCTTTTCTAAGGGGTCTCTTATGCCGATTTTCCATACCAATAATCTGGACTTTTATTATGAGACCCACGGCGAAGGCGCACCGCTCGTCTTGCTCCACGGCCTCGGATCGAGCACCCTGGACTGGGAAAAGCAGGTGGGCTTTTTCTCAAAACAGTTTCAAACCATCAGTATCGACATGCGCGGACACGGGAAGTCAGACAAACCGCCCGGCCCCTACTCTGTCTCTCAGTTTGCCTCGGATACCGCAAAACTGCTTCAATTCCTGAGTCTTCCCCCGGCCCATGTTGCAGGGATTTCCATGGGAGGCATGGTCGCCTTCCAACTCGCCCTCGACGCACCGGAACTGCTAAAAAGTATCACCATTATCAACAGCGGCCCGGAATTGGTGTTGCGCACATTTCCGGAGCGCATGGCCTTTTTTCAACGACGGTTGATCGTTCGCTATATGGGCATGGCACGTATGGCCCGGTTACTGGCAAAAATCCTCCTGCCTGAACCCCACCAGAAGACCTTACAAAGAGCACTGATACAACGTTGGGCAAAAAACGACAAAAGGGCCTACCTTGCGGCCCTTGATGCCATCATCGGATGGAGCGTGGCAGACCGCATCAGCAATATCAAATGTCCCACACTGGTCATTGCCGCCGATATGGACTACACGCCAATCTCCTTCAAAGAAGCCTATATCGCAAAAATGCCAAAGGCCAAACTGGCCATTATCCGCAATTCAAGGCATCTGTCGCCGGTTGATCAACCGCAGCAGTTGAACGACGCCCTGATGGAGTTCCTCTCAGGGATATAAGCGTCAGTGTTCTGGGGCTTTTATTTTTTGAGTGTGCGCTCCACAAACGCTTGAACCGCAGCATGGGTCTCTGCCGACTCCCAGAGCGCAGCAATTTCGGTCTCATCCAGCCTGGTACGAGAATCGATCGCTTCGCGCACTGGCCGACGAGCCTGCTGCTTCGACAACGCATATAGTTCAGGTCGAATCGCGGCTAAGGATTCAGCCACAATGATCGCCTCGGCCAGCAGTTGTTCCGGCTCGACAACGCCGTCGATCAGACCTTTGTTCAGCGCTTCAGGTACGACATAGGTCGCACCTCCGAGCGCGACCTCTTCAAAGAAGGATGAACCGGTTCTGGCGCGCATGATTTCCAGCGGAACAGTCGGGAAAGGCACCCCGACACGTAATTCAGGAACCCCGATCCGCGCCTTGCCCGCAGCCATCAGGCGCCGGTCTGCGCAACAGGCCAGCAGGCAACCTCCGGCGATCGCGTGACCATTGACCGCCGCAATGACCGGCTTAGGACAGAAGAAGAGGGTTTCCAGCACCTCATCGAGTGCGGGAAGAAACTGCCGGACATATTCTACTCCCCCCTCTAAGAGCTGCGGCAGGTCGACCCCGGCACAAAAAATCTTCCCCTGCCCGGTCAGCACAATCGCGCGGGAAGAAGATTCCGTCAACGTACGCACTGTTTTGGTCAACTCGACACAAAAGTTCAGATCCATTGCATTGGCTGACCCATACTGCATACGCAATATTTCGATGTCGTTCTTACGCTCAACAGCAAACATAATAATACTCCTGACCTTTTTATTGTTCCATCACGCTAGTAAAAACTATGGGCTTTAGCCCAAGACTTTCAGTTGCTACTCAATTCCCTCTCCCTGAGGACCCACAGGGCCTAAAGGAGAGGGCTAGGGTGAGGGGGGGGCAGTTGTCTTCCCCTCATCCGGCCTGCGGCCACCTTCTCCCTCAGGGAGAAGGGACACAATTATTGTGTGATCTTTGAGGGACTTTCAGTCCCAGGTCAACCCTATGCACTTCCAGTGCATAGTTGTTTAGTCAGATAAAGAGACCTTCAAAATCATGGTGACTTGCAAATCGTCCCTTTCCCGTAAGGCGAATCAAAAGTGCCCGGCTGCTAGGCGCCTGCAGGCTAAAGAGCGAGGCATAGCGCAAGCTATGTCGCAGTGATGCGGCCAAGGGTAACAACGCAGGGGGGTGCTTTTCATTCGCCTTTTTTACATGTTGCGGCGGTATTGTCCACCGACTTCATACAACGCCGCACTGATCTGTCCCAAGGATGCAACCTTAACTGCCTCCATCAGCTCAGCAAAAATATTACCCCCAGTCTCCGCAGCCTGCTGTAGCCGTCTGAGTGCCTCGGGCCTAGCTTCCGCATGCTCCGCCTGAAAAGCGCGCAGGTTGGTGATCTGATGAAGCTTCTCTTCTTCGGTCGAACGCGCCAGCTCCCCGGGGATCTCGTACCCTTCCCCCTCGGCTTTCGGGTTCAGGTAGGTGTTGACGCCAACGATCGGCAGCTCACCGGTATGCTTCTGGTGTTCGTAGAGCATCGACTCTTCCTGAATTTTGGTCCGCTGGTACAAAGTATCCATCGCGCCGAGTACGCCGCCACGCTGACTGATCTGCTCAAACTGCTCCAGCACCGCCTCTTCGACCAGATCGGTCAACTCTTCGGTGATAAAGGACCCCTGTAGCGGATTCTCATTCTTGGCCAGTCCCAGCTCCTTGTTAATAATCATCTGGATCGCCATCGCCCGCCGCACCGATTCCTCGGTTGGAGTGGTAATCGCTTCGTCGTAGGCGTTGGTGTGCAGCGAATTGCAATTATCATAAATCGCCATCAACGCCTGCAGAGTGGTACGGATATCGTTGAAGTTCATCTCCTGGGCATGCAGCGAACGACCCGAGGTCTGAATGTGATACTTGAGCATCTGGCTCTTCTTGTTGGCGCCGTACTTGTCGCGCATCACCACCGACCATATCCGCCGCGCCACCCGCCCGATCACCGTGTATTCCGGATCGAGGCCGTTACTGAAGAAGAACGACAGGTTGCCGGCAAAATCGTCGATATGCATGCCGCGTGACAGGTAGTACTCGACAAAGGTGAAGCCGTTAGAGAGGGTAAAGGCGAGCTGGCTGATCGGGTTGGCACCCGCCTCGGCAATGTGGTAGCCGCTGATCGAGACCGAGTAGTAGTTGCGCACCTTTTGATCGATGAAATACTGCTGAATATCACCCATCATGCGTAGCGCGAACTCAGTGGTAAAGATGCAGGTGTTCTGGCCCTGATCCTCCTTGAGAATATCGGCCTGGACTGTGCCACGCACGGTCTGCAAGGTACAGCTCTGAATCTCGGCGCGCTCATCAACGGAGGGTTCGCGTCCGCTTTCGTCCTGAAATTTCTGCACCTGTTGGCGAATCGCGGTGTTCATGAACATTGCCAGCAGCATCGGTGCCGGACCATTAATCGTCAGCGAAACGCTGGTCATCGGATCACAGAGATCGAACCCGGCAAACAACTTGTCCATGTCGTTCTGGGTACAGATCGAAACCCCGGACATGCCGACCTTGCCGTAGATATCGGGTCGCTCGTCGGGATCTTCCCCGTAGAGAGTGACACTATCAAAAGCGGTCGAAAGGCGCTTGGCGTCATCATCCTTGGTCAGGTAATGGAAGCGGCGATTGGTGCGCTCCGGGGTCCCTTCACCAGCGAACTGACGTTTGGGATCTTCGGCGGTCCGCTTGAAGGGGAAGAGACCGGCGGTATAAGGGAAGAAGCCGGGGGCGTTCTCTTTCATGCACCAACGGATAATCTCACCGTAATCGGCAAAATCGGGTAAACAAACCTTGGGGATACTCGTCCCGGAGAGAGTTGTCGTGGTCAGTTCGGTGCGAATCTCTTTACCCCGTACCTTGGTGATCATTACCTCTTCACGATAAGCTTTTTTCAGCTCAGGCCACTGCTGCAACAGCTTACGGTTCTCCTCACTCAGACTCCCTTCAGCCTGAGCAAGCAGGGTATCGAGGTCGGCAACCTGGCAACCGCATTTTTCGGCCAACAGCTCGCGCGCGCCACTCAGTTGAAAGATTTGCCGCCCGATCTGCATCTGTTCGGCAACCT
Source organism: Deltaproteobacteria bacterium (assembly GCA_024280485.1). Taxonomy (GTDB): domain Bacteria; phylum Desulfobacterota; class Desulfuromonadia; order Desulfuromonadales; family Geopsychrobacteraceae; genus Geopsychrobacter. The sequence goes on along the minus strand of JAJRQB010000030.1, from coordinate 8,909 downwards.
GCTTACGGTACGCTTTAGCGATATGGACGATTTCCGACAGATAACTGATCTGCTCAGGCGGGATAATTAATTGAGCGGTGCTCTGCCCTTCACCGACTTCCAGTTGCGATTGCCAGCCGAGGCTGCATTTAGCATTCAGCTTGTCGATCAAGGCCCGGTAGAGCCGACTGACACCGACATCATTGAACTGACTGGCAATGGTCCCGTAGACCGGCAAGTCTTCATCCGCGGCATCAAATAATTTATGGTTGCGTCGGTACTGTTTGCGCACGTTACGCAGGGCGTCTTCGGCACCGCGCTTCTCGATCTTGTTCAGCGCAATCAGATCGGCGAAGTCGAGCATGTCGATCTTCTCCAACTGGGTCGGCGCACCAAACTCGCTGGTCATCACGTAGAGGGACTGATCGCAGACTTCGACGATGCCGGCATCCCCCTGACCGATACCGCTGGTTTCAACGATAATCAGATCAAAAGCAGCCGCCTTGAGAACATCGAGCGCTTCGCGGATCGCCGCAGAAAGTTCACTGCGCGAGTCGCGGGTCGCCAGCGAGCGCATGAAAACCCTGGGGGTATCGATAGAATTCATGCGGATTCGATCACCAAGCAGCGCGCCGCCGGTGCGCCTGCGGGTCGGGTCGACCGAAAGAATCGCCACCGTCTTCTCTTTGAAGTCACGCAGGAAACGGCGTACCAGTTCATCAGTCAGTGAACTCTTGCCAGCGCCGCCGGTGCCGGTAATACCGAGCACCGGCACTGAATCGCCCAGCTCACGAACCTGCTGCTGCGTCGCCTGCAGCTGCTCATCCGGCTCTCTGACCAACTGCTCGGCGGCGGTGATCAGCCTTGCCACGGCCTGATGATCGCTCTGCGGCAACAGCTCCAGATCACGAGCAAGCTGGTGTGGCGGTTCAAAGTCGCACTGCTCCAGCTTGTAATTAATCATCCCCTGCAGTCCCATGCGCCGACCATCTTCGGGCGAGAATATTTTACAGATACCGTAGGCCTCAAGCTCCTTGATTTCATCCGGCAGGATGACGCCACCGCCGCCACCGAAAATCCGCACGTGTCCTGCGCCCTGCTCCTGCAGAAGATCATGCATGAACTTGAAATACTCAAGATGCCCGCCCTGATAGGAGCTGATGGCGATCCCCTGAACATCCTCCTGAATCGCGGCAGCGACCACCTCGTGAACCGAACGATTATGCCCGAGGTGCACCACTTCGGCCCCTGAATCCTGAATAATCCGTCGCATAATATTGATCGAAACATCGTGACCATCATAAAGGCTGGTAGCGGTCACAAAACGGATCGGATGTTGGGGCTGGTAGACATCAACTTTCATTCGCAGCAACTCCTTCTGACAAGACGGTTATGTACGGTTTTCGCAAACGACAAGAGCAACCTGTTGCTTACCCATCTGCGCAATTTACAGGGACAACTTCCTCCCTCTGTGGGAGAAGGGTTTGGCGGAAGATCAGACTTTTTCCAACATGAGACTGCCGACCGAGTAGCCTGCTCCAAAGGAGCAGATGATCCCCTTGTCCCCGGCAGACATATCCTCATGGAACTTGTGAAATGCGACTATGGCACCTGCTGATACGGTATTGCCATACTCTCCCAGAACATTCGGAGTACGCCCTGCTTCAATGTCGCGACCCAGCAGTTTCTGGGCAGCAAATTGGTTCATGTTGATATTGGCCTGATGCAGCCAGACCCGCCGGAGATCAGCTGCGTCGGTGGCACAATCCTCCAGCTGTTGCTTGATCAGGTCAATGGTCAGTGGCAGCAATTCCTTGAACACCTTGCGGCCCTGCTGTACGAACCATTGATCCGGCTCAAAGAAGCGTTCCAGACTAAGATCAGGTTCAGCACGGGTGAGATAACTGAGGTCGGTTCGGATATTATTGGAGAAACTGGTCGTCAATTTGCGATCCAGCACGCGGAACAGTTGTTTGCCGGACGCGGTTTCTTCCCTTTCGAGAACGACTGCGGTCGCAACATCACCAAAGATAAAATGGCTGTCCCGATCACGAAAATTGAGTTGCGGGGTGAAAAATTCGGGGCTGACCACCAGTGCACAGGTCGCCGAACCACACAGGAGAGCATCTATTGCGGACGAGATAGCGAAGGTCGCCGTAGAGCAGGCAACCGACATATCAAAAGCATAGCCCTTACAACCGAGAGCCTGCTGAATTTCAATCGCCACCGCTGGCCAGGGTCGCTCCGATGTAGAGGCACCACAAATCACCAGGTCGATCTCGCCCGGCTGTTTTTCGGCACGCTCCAAAGCTTCTGTCGCTGCCGCAACGGCCATTTCTGCACTGATCGAAAGCTCCTCCGGTGCACGACGCGGGACGACCGGCATCATTCGCTCAACATCCAGGATACCTTCCTTGAACATGGCGTAGCGCTGCGATATCCCGGACGCCTTCTCAATGAACTCGGCACTCGAATGCTGGATCGCGGTCTGCTCGCCGCGCTCGATCGCCTCGGCATTTTCGAGGTTGAATTTATCCGCGTAAGCATTATGAGCCTGAACCAGTTCATCGTTGGAAATCTTGTGGGGGGGTGTGAACAGGCCGGTTCCGCTGATCACAACGGGAACCTCTGCCAGAAGCTTTTGCATTTATAATTCCTTTTCTGTCCGACAGACACCAAAAACACCCGCCGAACGAACCTTTGTTCACGATATCTATCACCAGAATCAAATACCCATGTGGCCCTCTGCCACTTAGGCACTCTGGTCGCCAGACAGCAACCGTGCGAAAACTCTAAAGCACCGTTCTTCATGTCCGGTTCTACTTCAAATGGCGCACAGATAGCAATAACGTTGTTTTAGCAAACCCCATGCCACGGCTTGCAATTGTCGCAGCCAGCGGCTACAAGCCCGACTTTACGGTGGTTTCCCTGCCAGTCAGGCCGGGCGCCCTGCCAGTCGCCCTGACATCACTATGTCTACCTTTGTTTACACCTGATTCTGTCGTGCCACAAAAAACATTTGCAATTTCTTATTTATAGCGCAGTCAGAGGCCATCTCACCCGGATTCGCGATTGGTGACAGTCGTTAAGTACCGCAGTCCTGCCAGATCAAACAATAGACTTTGCATAATATTTTAAAACACTGTATTATTTTTGTTTCGCGGACGGTCTTTTCTTGCGCAGGCAGGGCCGGTAACGGGGAGAAAATGATGGGATTTGCTCAACAAGCCAAAGATGCAGGCTTTAACCTCGGTGGCTATGAAGTCTCGCAGGAAAGCTGGCTGGTGGTTCTTGATCACGAACAAAGGATCGCCACCTCAAATGAAGAAAGTTTCTGCCTGATCGGCAAGCGCCCTGAAGAGATCATCGGCCAGCGCCTGGGACAGGTCATCAAGCTCGGCTTTCTGCACACGTTTATTGTCCAGGGGTTCTGCTTCAAGGCTCAGCCGGTCTGGCTCGACGGGATTAAGCATTACTGCGATTATGCTCCGCTCGACAAGGGTCACCAGGCTGCTGGCGGGATCTTCAGCCTGATGCGCACCGAACAGCTTGACACTCCCTGTATTGAAATGCCCGACCTGCTCTGCTCCATGGGTCCGGGTTCGGACCTCACCCAGGACAGCCTGATTCTGATCAACACCGATGGCATCATCACCATGATCAATCAGCCCTTCGCCGATGTTCTGGGGATAAGTGCCAACGAAATGATCGGCAAACATGTCCACAAAGCCTACCCCAACTCCAGCCCTTCACGCTTACCCTTAGTGATGGATACCGGCCAGGCCGAGATTGCAGAACCACACCTGCTGAACGGCCGTCAAACGGTGGTCAGCCGCTATCCACTGTTCAAGGACGGCGAGATGATCGGTGCCTGGGGCAAGGTCCTCTTTGGCGATATCCGCGAAGTTTCCCGGCTCGCTGAAAAATTTCAAGCCTACGTCAGCACCCCCAAGCCCGCGACAGCCAAACAGGGCCGCGTGCATGAGTTTAAATACGACTGCAATAGCATTATCGGTCACAGCAAAGCGATGAAAGCGCTGAAAGAGAAACTGCTGCGGATCGCCGAACGCCCATCAAACATCTTGCTGCTCGGAGAGAGCGGCACCGGCAAAGAGCTCTTCGCTCATGCCATCCATGCCGCCAGCAAGCGGCGCTACGGCCCCTTTGTACGCGTCAACTGTGCGGCCATCCCGGAGCATCTGCTTGAATCTGAACTCTTCGGCTATGTCGAAGGTGCTTTTACCGGAGCCAAGAAGGGCGGACAAATCGGTAAGTTTGAACAAGCCGACGGCGGAACGATCTTCCTCGATGAAATCAGCGATATGCCGATGATCATGCAGGCCAAACTGCTCCGTGTCCTTCAGGAGCGTGAGGTTACCCCGCTCGGCAGTGCCGCTACCAAGCAGATTGACGTGCGGGTTGTCGCCGCCACGAACGTCAATCTCGATGAAAAAGTCCGCGACGGAAACTTTCGTACCGATCTCTATTACCGACTCAACGTCATTGCCCTGGAGATTCCACCGCTGCGCGAACGCCGCGACGATATCTACTTCATCACCAAGCATCTTATCGACGATTTTAATGCTGGATTCGACCTGGCCATTCAAGATCTCGATGAAGAAGCCTGGCAGATGCTGAAGAGCTATGACTTCCCCGGGAACATTCGCGAACTGCGTAACGCCATTGAAAACGCATTCAATATGGCTGTCGGGACGACCATAAAGGCCGAGGATCTCCCCCTGCACATCCGCCGCGCAACCGTAACAACCCCTGCTCTGGCAATAGCTACAGATCAGCAGGATAGCCTGCTTGCCAGCATCGGGCAGAAACCATTGCAAAAGATTATGGAAGAGCTGGAGCGACTCCTGATCGTGACCTCTCTTGAGCAGGTCGGAGGGAACAAACTCAATGCGGCGAATGTTCTGGGAATCTCGCGGCCCGGTCTCTACAAGAAATTACACAAATATCACCTGCAGTAATCACCGGATAGATCCTGACCATGACTAACTCTAAAAAACTCAGATTGTAAATGGAGCGTAACACTGTTAACAAAAAGGACATTTAACCTCAGGCTTTTGGGACCGTCAGTATCCGGGGATAAGAGATAAAAGCTATTAAAATCAGCAAGATAAAAAGCTACGTCATATTAGGAATTTATAAAACGCCGTTTGGTATCCTGCTTGCAACCCTCAACGTATCATCTTTAAATCGTTGTCGGCCGGGCTAACCAACCGCGATAAAGCAACTAATCCGCTTGAGGAGGATTCATTATATGGCTGAAACACCCCCTCTGCTTCAGATCAATGACATCTCACTCTCTTTCGGCGGGGTCCACGCCCTGACCGACGTCAGCTTCAGTGTCAAACAGGGAGAACTTTTTTCAATAATCGGCCCTAACGGTGCCGGCAAGACCTCAATGCTCAACTGTATCTCTGGACGCTATCAACCAAGCAAGGGTTCAATCACCTTCAAGCAGAAGGAGATGATCGGCCTGCGCCCCAATGACCGTTGCACCCTCGGTATCGGCCGCACCTTCCAGAACCTTGCCCTGTTCGCCCACATGACCGTGCTCGACAACATCATGGTCGGTCGCCATCATCTCCTGAAAAATAATTTCCTCAACGGCTCCCTCTACTGGCTCGGCGGAGCACGCAAGGAAGAGCTTGTGCATCGTGCCGAGGTCGAAGACATCATCGACTTCCTCGAGATTGCACATATCCGCAAATCGATCGCCGGCACTCTCTCCTACGGCTTGCGCAAACGGGTCGAACTGGCCCGGGCAGTGGCGCTACGCCCCGATCTGATCCTGCTCGACGAACCGATGGCAGGGATGAACCTTGAAGAGAAAGAGGATATGGCGCGCTACATCATCGATCTCAATGAAGAGTGGGGCATGACGGTGGTGATGATCGAACATGATATGGGCGTGGTTATGGATATCTCACACCGGGTGATGGTGCTCGATTTTGGCAAGAAGATCGCGAGTGGCCTGCCAGACGAAGTGATGGCCAACCCGCAGGTCAGAAAAGCCTACCTGGGGGAGGATGACGAGCCATCCACTAAGCCGGAAACCAGCGGGGAGGTGGCCCAATGAACGCCGAATACGCCGACATAAGCCAATACGATACCTTCCCCAAGCTGCTCGCCTACAATGCGCAACATTGGCCGACCGAGGTCGCCATGCGCGAAAAAGAATTTGGTATCTGGAACGCCTATAACTGGGCCGACTATCAGTCAATGGTTAAAAAGTTTGCCCTGGGGATGCACAAACTGGGGATCGGTAAAGGGGATTCGGTCGGGATCATCGGCGACAACCGCCCGGAATGGGTCGCCAGTGAAATCGCCTCCCACGCCCTGCGCGCGATGATATTCGGCATCTATCAGGACTCGCTCAACGAAGAGGTCGCCTACCTGATCAACTACGCCGGAGCAAAAATCATCATCGCCGAGGATGAAGAGCAGGTCGACAAGGTCCTCGAGATCACCGAAGAGTGCCCCTGCGTTGAACATATTATCTACTGTGATCCGCGTGGCATGCGTAAATATGACGACCCGCGCCTGCTCAGCCATCTCGACCTGATGAAATCTGGCGAAGAGCTGGATGCCGAGCAACCGCAACTCTACGCGCAGTTGCTGGCCGCCGGCGAGGCGGCCGATGTCGCCATTCTCTGCCCGACCTCGGGGACCACCTCCAATCCCAAGCTGGCGATGCTGCAATGCGGCCCGATGTTGGAGCACAGCCTCGCCTACCTGCATGCCGACCCCAAATATCCGAGTGATAATTACGTTTCGGTACTGCCGCTGCCCTGGATCATGGAGCAGGTTTACGCCGTATCACAGGCCTTGATCAGCCGTCAAATCGTCAATTTTGTCGAAGAACAAGAGACGATGATGGAAGATCTGCGCGAGATCGGTCCCAACTTCGTGCTGCTGGCACCAAGAGTCTGGGAGGGGGTCGCGGCCGATGTCAAAGCGAAGATGATGGATGCCACCCGCTTCAAGCAGAAGATGTTCAAGATCGGCATGGCTCTGGCCGAGAAAGCGGCGATACAGGACAAGGGACAATCGAAACTAGCCTCTTGGCTGCTTTTTCGGGCGCTCAAGGATCGCCTCGGCTTCACCTTTCTGCGCTCAGCCGCAACCGGTGGTGCCGCTCTGGGGCCAGACACCTTCAAGTTTTTCCTCGCTATGGGCGTGCCGCTACGGCAGCTCTACGGCCAAACTGAAATGGGTGGGGCCTACACCATCCATAAATCCGACGATGTCGATTTCGACAGCGTCGGTATTCCCTTCGACAACGCCGAAGTGCGCATCGACAACCCCGACAACAATGGCGTTGGTCAAGTCGTCGCCAAGTCAAAAGGAATGTTCCTCGGCTATTACAATAACGAACAGGCAACCGCAGAAGCGCTCACTGATGGCTGGATGCTCACCGGTGATGCCGGTTACTTCAAAAAAGAGAACGGTCATCTGGTGGTTATCGACCGCATCTCCGATCTGTCTGAAACTTCAACCGGCTCACGTTTCTCACCCCAGTTCATCGAGAATAAACTAAAATTCTCCCCCTTTATCGCCGAAGCGGTTATCCAGGGGGACAAACGTCCCTACCTGGCGGCGATCCTCTGTATCCGTTACGAGATCGTCGCCAAATGGGCCGAGCAACGCGGTCTTGCCTTTACCAACTACATCAATCTCTCAGCCCAGCCGGAAATTTACGCGCTTATTCAATCCGAAATTGAACAGGTCAATCTCAGCCTGCCAGAAGCACAGCGCATCCGTAAATTTCTGCTGCTCTATAAACAACTCGACGCCGACGATGGCGAATTGACCCGAACGCGCAAGGTGCGCCGCGGGGTCATCAAAGAGAAGTACGCCGATATCATCGACACCATCTACTCTGAGCAAAAAAGCGTGCACATCGATACCATCATCACCTTCCAGGATGGCAACACATCCAGAGTACAGACCGATGTTCGAATCGTTGATCTTCAGGACAAAGGAGCTGTTGTATGAATTATGAACTACTGTCCCAACTGGTCGTCAACGGCCTGATCGTCGGCACCCTCTACGGGGTGGTCGCCATGTGCTTCGTGCTGATCTACAAGTCGACCCAGGTCGTCAACTTCGCCCAGGGTGAATTCCTGCTGATCGGCGCCTGGACCTGCTGGGCCATGCTGGTCAAGTTCGAGCTACCCTTCTATGTCGGCTTTCCGCTCACTCTCGTCTTCATGGTGGCGTTCGGCATCCTGCTTCAAGTGGTGGTGCTAAGGCCGCTGATCGGCGAACCGATTATCTCGGTGCTGATGGTCACCATCGGCTTATCGATGTTTTTCCAGGCGTTGATGAGTTGGATGTTCGGCGGCTACACCAAGGCCTATCCACAGATCTTCGAGACCGAATCGGTCAATATCCTCGGGCTACAGGTGCAGACCGCCTACGTCATGAGTCTGGTCATTTCGGTCGTGATCATGTTCGGTTTCTACTTCTTCTTCAAACATTCGAAAATGGGCCTGGCGATGCGCGCGACCGCTTTTGATCAGCAGGTCGCCCAGAGCCTGGGGATTTCGGTCAAGAAGGTTTTTGCCGCATCCTGGGCGATCTCGGCGGTGGTTTCGGCCATGGCCGGGGTGGTGATCGGCATGGTCAACGGTGTCTCCTCGTCCCTGTCATTTTTCGGCATCAAGGTCTTTCCGGTGGTCATCCTCGGCGGCCTCGATTCGATCATCGGCGCAATTGTCGGCGGCCTGATCATCGGCGTACTGGAGAATCTGGCTGAATTTTTCGACAGCCAATGGTTACACCTGGGCAACATGTACGACATCGCCCCTTTTTACGCCCTGGTGATTATCCTCATGATCAAACCCTACGGCCTGTTTGGCACCAAGAACATCGAGAGGATCTGACACTATGGCATCGGCTCACTCACGAAT
>JAJRQB010000029.1 GCA_024280485.1 Deltaproteobacteria bacterium | reverse complement strand
TGGGATCCGATAGAGGCAGTCATACTTAACCCAGCACCTAAAAGGCTCTCAACAGAGGACCTCGATGCTGCAGCATAATTGAATGGGGCGACAACTATCTTGACACCCACCGCTCCCTTTCGTGATTTGGAAAAACAGGAAGCCATTAAAAATCTGCATCGTTGTCAGGAGAGTCTAAACACTGTGGGCCAACATCTACTCCAGATGGCCGGAGAGTATTCCGAGTGGGACGATACCTATGACTTTGTTCAGGATCATAACAGGGAGTATGCGGCGGAAACCCTGGGTTGGAAGTACCTTCATGAAGATATTGAACTGGACGCCTTTCTCATTGTCGACCTGAATGGCCAGCTCGTAGGCGGTAGATCTCTCCTTTCAGGAGACTCGACTGGGTTGGAGGCCCCTGATTTTGTGGATACGATTCTCGCCCCTCAGGGTGAAGTGTTTCAGGCTGCAGTGGCTGGAAAAATAACTTCCGGAATTCTAAGTAGCGCACAAGGGCCGTGGCTTCTGGCGGTCAGACCGATTGTGCATAGTAGCGGCGAGGGTCCGGTAAAGGGTGTTTTGCTGGTAGGTCGCGCCCTCTCTGATGATTATATCCAGCAGTTGGCAGATAAACTTGAGATTGAGTTCCATTTAAGGGCTGAAGGTGTAGAGGGAAGCGCTATAGGTGAGACGCAAGAGCTCGGCGGTGCTGGCGCAAAATATTTGCTGCGCGGTGATGAAACCCTGGTTGTACATCAGGGTCTCGAAGACATATTTAGCCGTGTCTCACTAACCCTTATTATGAGTATGCCCCGCGACATTTTTCAGCAGGGGCTGCAGGCCGCAAAGACTTCCGGTGGTGCTTTGTTAGGGGTCGCATTAATCTTAGCCCTTCTCTGGACTAAGCTTTATCGGCGGACGGCCCATCTGGAGCAGGTAAAAGCAGATCTGGACAAATCCCTTGGAGAGAATGTTTTGGCCTTGCAGGGGGCGCAGAAGGCCAAGGAGTTGCTTCACGAAAATAATTACTTATTGGAGACGATTCTCGAATCGACGGCAGAGGGGATCCTCGTTGTCGACAAGCACAACAAGGTCCTGCATTCCAACTCGAATTTTGTTGCCCTCTGGAATCTTCCTGCTGAACTTATTAACAATGAAAATGGAGATGACCGTCTTGCCTTTGTCGCTCAGCAACTCCGTGAACCAGAGGCCTTTCGGGAAAAAGTGGCTTGCCTGAGCAAACTGAATGAGTATCACCTTGATAGCTTACTGCTCAAAGATGGGCGGGTCTTCGAGCGGTTCTCCACCCCGCTGCTTAGTGATGATCAGCTTGAGGGTCGCGTCTGGTCTTTCCGGGATGTCACGGCGCAATCTCTGGCCAATGAAAAACTCCGGGAGGCGCATGATCGCTTCAAGGTTGTCATAGACAGCATCGACTCCGTCATCTATGTCGCTGACCTTGAAACCCACGAAATTCTTCTGTCAAACTCTCATGCGCAGAAGGTTTTTGGTGATATCGATGGCCGGATCTGCTGGCAGGTCCTGCAGGCCGAACAGACAGGACCCTGTGATCATTGCACTAACGACAAGCTTGTGGATATGGATGGCAAGGCAACGGGCGTTTATCGTTGGGAATTCCAAAATACGCTAAATGATGAGTGGTATGACTGCCATGATCAGGCGATTGCCTGGACTGATGGCAGACTGGTCAGGTTGGAAATTGCCACCAACATCACTGAGCGAAAAAAAATCAAAGAAAATTTGAGGCAATCAGCGCTGACGCAGGCGAACCTGCTTCAGGAAGTTAATCACCGAGTCAAAAATAACCTTATGGCCCTGGTCGGGCTGCTGCATAAGGAGCAGGATAGCGCCGAGGCGAATAACCAGGATGAGGCCGTTTCAATCATCAAGGAGATCGTCGGCCGGGTCGAGAGTCTGTCCACCGTTCATGGCTTATTGTCTGCCAACGAGTGGCAGGCCTTGAACCTTGGTGCACTATGTTCAAGTCTCATCACAGCTACGGTCAATGGCCTGCCCGGAGAAAGGCCTAAAGTCGAAGTCTCGGCCACCCAGATTGAAGTCAACTGCGATCAGGCCCATCATCTGGCGCTGGTTATCAACGAAATGACGACCAATTCAATCAAGTATGCCTTTGAGGAAGAAGTCTCACCTCGCATTCGAGTGTCAGCGCACCTGGAGGATAATCTCATTTGTCTGTCTTATCGTGACAACGGTCCCGGATTTCCCCAATCTGTTTTGAGCTGGGAATCTCTTGAGGGGAGGCATACCGGGCTGCGCTTGGCGCAGGGAATAGTCTCCCAGAGCATGAGGGGGGAAATAGCTCTTGGCAACGATGCTGGTGCCGTCATCAGTATTCAATTCCCGCGAGAGGAGCAGGCCTATGTTAGTCAGTAACTCAGTCTCCCCCGATCTGAACAATTCCAGCTATCGCGTGCTTGTCGCTGAAGACGATTACCTTGTCAGTGAAGAGATCGTGCGCTTGTTGAAACAGCTTGGCTATGAACACGTTGGCAGCGCATCCACGGGGACTCAGGCGGTTGAGATGGTTCACTCCTTAGCCCCGGATGTGGTCCTTATGGATATCAGTATGCCCAACATGGGCGGCCTGTGTGCCGCCAGGGTCATCCAGAAGGAAAAACCAACCCCCATAGTTGTTTTGACCGCCCACGAGTCGGAAATAGTGGTTGAATCTGCAACCAGGTCAGGAATCGGTGCTTATCTGATGAAACCTCCGGAAAAGAGCCGGCTCAAGAGGGCCATCATGATTGCGGTTGCCAGACATGCTGATTTGATGGGCAGCTTCAATCTCTGTCGGGAACTGGAAGTGAAAAACCGGGAACTTTTACAAGCGCTTGACGAGATTCAGCAACTTAAGGGGCTTCTTCCTATCTGTTGCTACTGCAAAAAAATACGCGATGACAAGGGGTACTGGGAACAGATAGATACTTATTTCCATAAAAAGAGCGCCATCGAGTTCTCTCATGGCATCTGCCCGGACTGTGTTGAAACTGCCCGCATTAAGATGGGATTAAACCCTAAGAATGATGAGATGACTAACCCCTAAATATAACTGATTGATATCCACGCTTTTTCATTGCGTAAGTCCCCCCTGTCGATCAGCATGCAAATCTGGTCCACAAAGAGATGAAACCGGCGTCGAATGTCGGCCCGCCATCTTTGCTGCTTTTCGCTATATTTACGGTTAGTTGAGACGTATTTCGTTCTCTGGCCTCCTCAGAATTGTAATGATTTCAGCTCAAGAAATTCTTCCAGACCATAGATCCCAAGCTCTCTGCCGTTTCCTGACTGTCGATAACCACCAAAAGGAGCGAGCACATTAAAACGGCCGCCATTGATATCGATCTGGCCTGTCCGCATTTTGAGGGCTATTTTTTCAGCCCTATCGCTACTGGCTGACCAAACGGCGCCTGACAACCCGTAACTGCTGTCGTTGGCAATTCTGATCGCTTCTTCTTCGTCTTGATAGGTTAAAATGCTCAGGACAGGTCCAAAAATCTCCTCGCGGGCGACCTTCATTTGTGGAGTCACCCTGCCCAAAATAGTCGGTTGGACATAGTACCCGTGTGGCTGGTTGTCGGGCTTATCGATTCCACCAATCAGGAGTTCTGCACCTTCTTCAATTCCTGACTGGATATATTTGCAGACGCGTTGTCTCTGCTCGGCCGAAATCAGAGGACCAATCCTGGTCTGCGCCTCTGTCGGGTTGCCCGGCACGAAACCCCTGGCAACCTCGATCGCAATTGTAGCCGCGTCCTGATAAAGGCTCTCGGGGACCAGCATCCGGGTCAGGGCGCTACAGGTCTGACCCGAATTGAGAAAAGCATTATTGACTGTTGACTTGACGGCAACGGCCAGATCAGCGTCATCCAGAATCACTGCTGCTGATTTGCCACCGAGCTCAAGAGATACTCTTTTTACCGATTCGGCCCCGAGTATTGTGACCCGCTTGCCTGCCTGGGTTGATCCTGTAAAGGAGACCATGTCGATCTTTGGATGACTCGCGAGTGCTTCGCCGACGACAGCTCCATGCCCACTGACAAGATTAAATACACCTGGCGGCAATTCACACTTTTCGATTATTTCTGCCAACAGAAAAGCATTCAGCGGTGCCAGTTCACTCGGTTTTACTATGATGGTGCAGCCTGCGGCTAATGCGGCAGCGACTTTGATCATTAATTGATGGAGTGGAAAATTCCAGGGCGTAATCGCGGCAACTACGCCGATCGGCTCTTTGTGGACAACCGAACTGCCAATCTTCTCTGTAAACTCATAGGTTTCAAGCAGCCTGATATAGCTGTCGAGAACAGCCACCGGCAACCCGACCTGAATGCGCTGGCTGAGTTTGAGTGGTATGCCCATCTCAGCAGTGATCAGCTTCGCGACGTCAGTGGAACGCGCGACTAATTCGGTGTGGATTTTTTGCAGGTAACTGGCACGTTCTTGCGGAGCCAGCCCTGACCAGAGAGGAAACGCTTCAGTCGCAGCAATGACCGCTTGCTCAACATCGGCAGCGGCCCCGAGAGGTATTTTACCGATGACCTCCTCCGTTGCGGGGTTAATGACCGAGCAGGCTTCGTTACTACTTGGGGAGCGCCACTCTCCACCAATAAATAATTTGCTATAGATATTCATGAGCACCTCTCTTCAATTTAAGTTCTCGAAAATTGCGTTCATTAAAACCGTAACCCAGAAGAATGAGAAAGCAACCAGTTGCTAGCTTCCCTGATCAGGCTGTTCAAGCGATCGTTAAAAAAGGGGGCATCAATGGAATAGCTCTGCATTAAGTATCAGGTGAACATAGATGCTCGCGACATACCCCAGAGCAATGACCGGCATCCAGACCAGATGCCGACCGAAGGTGTAAACACCATGGGCCTGGCCCATCAAGGCAACGCCAGCTGCTGAACCGACCGAGAGCAAACTCCCACCGACACCGGCGGTCAGGGTCACCAGCAACCACTGGCCATGGGACATCTGTGGGTCCATGGTCAAAACAGCGAACATCACCGGAATATTGTCAATCAACGCCGACATAATCCCAACCAGAATATTGGCGTTCGTCGCACCCAGGTTCTGATACATGGCGTGGGAGAGCATCGATAAATAGCCGAACTGGCCCAGACCACCAACACAGAGGATGACGCCGTAAAAGAACAGCAGGGTGTCCCATTCGGTTTTGCGGATGGTACGAAAGAGATCGAAGGTATCTTTGTCGTGACTGGTCATGTCGAGTGGATTGTCGGCGATATTCAGAACCCCTTCTTTGTGACGGATGTAGTAGGAGAAAAAGCCGAGGTAGCTCAGCCCGAGCATCATACCGACCGCCGGAGGCAGATGCAGGTAGTTGTGAAATGAGACTGCGGTCGCAATGGTCATCAGGAACAGCGCCAGGATGCGCTTTGCGCCGAACTTCATCATGGATGGTTCGTCAGATGCGACCGGTTGTTCCTTGCTGACAAAAAAGCTCATCATAAAAGCCGGAATCAGCCAGTTAACCAGTGCGGGGAGAAACAGAACCAGAAACTCACCTAACTGGATCTTGCCTTTTTGCCAGACCATCAGGGTCGTGATATCCCCAAAAGGTGAAAAGGCTCCACCGGCATTGGCCGCAACGACGACGTTGATGCAGGCCAGAACGACAAAGCGCTTGTTATTTCCGGCAACGGCAGTCACCGTAGCGCCCATCAGCAGGGCTGTGGTCAGGTTGTCGGCGATCGGTGAAATTAAGAAAGAGAGTACCCCGGTAAGCCAGAAGATTGTTTTCAGTGAGAACCCCCTGGAGACCAACCAGTAGCGCAGGGCGCGGAAAACATTCCGTTCCGACATGGCGTTGATATAGGTCATCGCCGCCAGCAAGAAAAGGAACAGCTCGGCATATTCCTGCAGGTTATGCTGAATGGCCCGATGAGCAGTTTGCGTGTCGCCGACAGTCGCATAGGCAATGGCGACAAAAATCCAGATGATACCTGCTGCCATGATGACCGGTTTGCTTTTACGTAGATGTAGTTTTTCTTCAAAGATGACCACCGTGTAGGCGAGACAGAATACAGCCAGACCCAGATAACCATAGATACTGTGCTGGAAGTTTGGCGAACCGGATAGATGCTCTGAGGCAAAGGCTGGAGAGGTCATGCAGGTGACGATCAGTCCCATTAATAGGCTTTTCATGGTGCGAGTAATCCGTTTCAAGGGTTAGGGTTTTTGCGATTCTATTTGTTAAATTCCAGGGGAGGGGAGCAAGCCGTAAAAAAAATCACTGCGGAGGCAACTGCTATCCGGGAGAGAGACCGCATTGACAGTTTGTAAGGAGGGAATGCCTCCGCAGTGAGATAAAAACTTGTTTGGTTTACCTTAGGCACTGAAAGAGTCCCATGCACCAGAGACAACTGCCGCAGGGTTCCTGATTGATATGACAATCCTGCTCAAACTCCTCAGTCTGGATATAGTCGCAGGGGGCCAGTCCACAACTGGAACAGTAGGGATAGTCATAGCGGGTGACGTTTTCTCTGAATGTCGTGAATTCTATAGAATTCCAGATCTCGAGAATCGGCTGTTCGTTCAGATTGCCAAAGATCTTCGGTTTAACTGTCTGATCCCAGCCACTGGCATAGCAATGGTAATTGTGCCAGAGGAAGTAGCAGGGATGGACATCGCCCTGCCAGGAGATAAAAGCGCTACCGTCTTCGACAAATTCACAGCGGCGGTTCTCTTTGAGGAGTAGTTTGGGTAGTTCCAGTTCCAACCCTGCATCTTGGGCAACCTGTTCGGCTTTGGCGAAAACTTCGGTAACCTGGGCGAGCCAACTGGTGTCCAGAGCAAATAGCTTTTTTAAATCGAGAAAAATATTCTGCTGTTCCGCTTCTGCCTTCATCAGTTCGACGAACTCGATAACTCTTTGTTCTGCCGGGTTTTTACTGTAGTTCCAGATGATATTTGGATATTGATCGATATCGACGCCCTCGGCTGATGCTTTTTCACGCCAGCGCTGCAAAAGGTCGAGCGCTTCCTCCGAACAGGAGAGATAGACCGCTTCATCAGCGTGGTCTACATCGTAGGGCAGAACATGAGTTACAAGCGCGAAGGTTGCACCACGGCTGGCCGCCCATTCCAATGTGTCGGGTAGTTCCGACACATTGCTACGCATGACAACGACTTCGACGCCAATTTGAAATCTGGGTTTACCGACACTGAACTTAGCTTTTGCCAACGCGTTGAGAGCTGTGTCCAGATTCGAAATTTCAGCCCCTTCACGGAGCTTTTTGAGTTTTTCCGGTGTTATTGCATCAACCGAGATGCAAATTTTATCCAGACCTGCTTCGAGGAGGTCACGGGCGCGTTGATCGTCGATGAGTAGCCCGTTGGATTGGAATCCTATCCAGCTCTCTTCAGGCATTAGTTTCTTTGCCTGAGAAATAAAAGTGTCTATGCCCGGGTGGAGCAATGGCTCGCCGACTCCGTTCAGAATCAGGGCTTCAGCACGAGGCAGAGCAGCTTCTAAGGCCTTGAATGTTGCAGAAGACATCTCTCCCTCAATGATGCCGCATTTACCGGTCTGTTTGACGCACATGAAACATCCCAGGTTGCAATTGGTCGTCGTCTCAACAAACAGTTTAGTCGGGGAATCTCTGAGGGCCGGTGAGAGCACTGCACTGATTGTGGCTGGGTCCGGCTGAAAGGGCATTCGTTGTACTCCATATTCTTAAACAAGATTAACTGCACGTAAATTGAATATGACAGCTCTAGCAGTCTGCCGGACTTACCGGGCCGAAGCGAAAATTTGAGCGTTTGAGGCCAGGTTTTCGCTCGCTTGCAGGCTCATAGCCATAGCTATGGGGCAAAAAGGAGCGGAAATCTGGGCCAAATGAACGAATTTGCAGCCGGTTCATGGAAAGACCGACAGGCTGCTAGAGACAGGCTAGTCTGCCTGCCTTCTGTTCGCCAGATTTGACTGCTTTAGATTGTACACAGAGTCTTAAGAGCAAGAGCTGCACCAAGAATTATATTTCCTGAGGTTTGAGCGGAAGTTTTTGGCTTTATCCATGGAAAACATTTAAAAACAGCGACTTAACGGGTTTTATAATGAGGGTTTAAGTGCCTTTTGATTATTGCTGACGATATTGGATGCCGAAAAACTCCAGTCAGAAAGGACTCTCCTTGCTCAAGTTGATGCAGCCCTCCCCAACGAGGAAATTGTCTACAGCCTCTCTATACTCTTTCTTGTCGAATATTGGGGAAAATCTCTACAGTCATGATGGCAAAACTCAGAGGCTTTTACTGTTTAAGTAGCTATTAAACAAAGAAAACCTTGTTCTTGAGGGGTAGGCTTCGATGGCACCATGGTTGCAAATAAGATTGTGCAGAGATGCTGCGCTGACACGATTTTATAGATTAGGTGTTTTTTTGCAGGGGTAACTCACAAGCGTTTTAAGCTTTTAGTCTGTAAGCCATTTAAATTAAAGATGAAATTAGATATCTTGATGAATGGCATGTTCTTCGCTATTAAGAAAGATCTATTGATAACTGGATGGGTCATGATTGGGTGGAGGAAGTTATGAAAAACATGCGTTACAATTTGCTGGTTAATGTTTTCCCGGTCGCTCTTTTGTTGAGTGGCATGGCGATGGCGATGGTCGGGGTTAACCTTCTCCTGGGATGAGTACTCGACAGGGAACTCCCCTTTTTAACGCGGCTGATTGTGCAGGTCGATGATTCTCAGGTAGACCATGGTCTGGTTCAATGTTTGATAGGCGATCTCACCAAAGGTTGTCGGTCCGGGCGCGCAGCCAATCTGCTTCCCCTCCAGCTCGGAATAAACGTAATTCAAAATACAGTTACACGAGAAAATTGATTGAATGCCGAGTCCGCTCGTGATCTTACTCGTGAAATAGGCGACGTAGTTCTGGATAGGTTTGGCATGTTTGTACTCTAGAAAGCTGAACACAGCATTGTAGAACTGAACACCCCCGTCCGGTCTGAGCTCTTCCTGAAAAGCGGTGTTGAGCATTGCCCCGAAGTAGTTGGCGACTAGCGGCAACCTCTTGTCGAGTTGTTTTTGATGAAGGTAATCACCGAAGTTAACCTTAACGTCATTGACGAACGCCTCTTTGCTGCTGAAGCCCGATTCCGGGAAGCTGATCCGGTCGCCATCCCCCTGCTCGAACATGTTAAGCACCCCGATATCTGCAACTTTATTGGCAGGCAAACAGACATGCATGACGATTGCGCCATCGTCAAAAGCCTCGGTGGTGAGGCCGTTAAAGACTTTTGGTGTTCCGTGCCCCCATTCATCCAGATGTATGCCTGAAATCCAACCAATCAAGGGGCGCGTGGCAAAGGCTGGGTAGTTCGGTACGTTCAGGGCAAAAGAGAAGTGGGTACTGCTTTTCGCCGGGATAATGATAACGCTGAAACCGTTTTCAGGGGCATCCGTATAAACCTGTGAAATTGTTTCAGAATCGTAACATTTCACCTCAATGCCTAAAATATATTCGGGGAGTTCTGTGACGAAAATCAACTCCTTGGTCGTCAACCCTCCGGCACTGGTCATGAAATACGGAATGGTGCCGCCGATCCAGTTTCCCGAGGGGATTTCTCGTAACAAACTCTCATCCCCCGCCAACAAGAGTTTGTGTCCCTGGGATACCCTGAGTCGAACCTCTTCTATGGTCTGCATCTCGGGTTTCACTATTGCTCCTAGGTCCTAGGCTATGTTTTTTGTAAATCAATGTTTACCAGTAGCAGAGCTTTGTCACTAGTTTCTTTTTTGTATTCAGGCAGGGCCTGAAACCAGACGGTTACGGGTTTTACACAAAAAGCTGTCAAGGGCTTTCACCCCTGACAGCTGATAATGAACTACGACATTGGGCAGAATCTTAGAAAGTGATTACTGCACCGAGAGCGAGTGTGCTGATTTCCTCTGTTTTCACGCCAGCATTTTTTGTTTCTTCGACGCTGTAGTCGGCAACAAGTATGAGGTTGCTATTGAATGAATAGAACACAGCACCGACGATCGTCTGGTCTTCAGTTTTTACGCCTGCAGCATCATCTTCATTCTTGCCGTAAGAAGCGACCAACCGGACCTTGTCGATGGTGTAAGACCCTTGTAGGAGCAGGCCTTCGTTGTCAACGTTGGTGTTGGGGGCAGCGGACCAGGGTCCGAGGACCGACAGTCCTTCACCAGTAAAACCTGAAGCAGTGACGCTTGCTCCGGCGTATTTCAGGTTGAGACCGTAGGAGACACCATTAGAATCTGAGGATGTTCCCGCTGTGTTTTCGGAAGATTGGTTGAGGAAGCCTGCCCACGCGGTCATTGAAACCTTGTCATCCATGAACTTTTTGTTGAAGACTGCTTCAGCTTCGATACGCGGCGTATCTTCTGAAGCACCTGCACCCGAGGTTGTTCTAGCGGGGTCGACAATGCCGATCGCAAGATTAAAGCCGCTCAGGTCGGGGGTGCGGTAGGTAATCTGTGCAACTGGCAGTGGATAGGTGTACCCGGAGCCAATATTGCCGAAGGAGACTCCGCCGGCACTCACGCCACCTGTTTTCCCGAAGCCCAACAGGACCTCATCGAGAAAGATGTTGGCGCGGTTAAAGAGCGCGAAGTCTTTGCCGAGAAGAAACTGACCAAAGGAACCATCGATAGTGGCGTAGAACTGACGAACATCGATAGCGGTATCGGTTGGCGAGTCGTCGTTGATAGACACCCAGAAAGAAGAGCGGCCGCCCATTTTCAGATCACCGACCTGCTTGGTGAAATTAAAACCGATTGTGTTAGGCAGAAAACCCATTTTAACCCGGGATTGTTGTGTGTCTGCTACGTCCGATTTGCTGTTTGCAAAGAAGACGTTGAAATAACCGTCGACGCTGAAGGTTGTTTCATCTTTGTCATAGAGCTTTATCGCGGCAGAAGCGGGGAGGCAGAAAGCCAGGACCAAAAGACCTGCCAGCAAGAGTTTAAATAACTGTGGCGATTTCATGAATTTACCCTTCTTTAAAAGCTGTCAGAGCGTCTATGGCTCATGACCGCAGGCAACAAATTAAAAAGACAGCAAGTGTTCGTTTCTTCGGCACCAGTGTAGGGGCTCAAAGCAGGGGGGGGCAACACTCGGCTAGAACGGAAGTGCTCCGTAACCCATGAGCCCGATAGCGGGAACAAACAGGCAGGTGAAGCTCAGCACCAGGAACATATAGGCTGCCACTTTTGCACTGAGCTTACCGTAGGTGACACCGGTAACAGCCAGGCAGATGACGACGAATGTTATGTTCATGAATCCCAGATAAGGAACGATGCTGATAATCGAATTGCCATCAGCGTTAACGCCACCGCCGGTGAGGTAGAGGTATGCGTAGGCAGCACAGACAATGGCTACCACTAACGCGCCGTTGCCGACGGTGCGCATATCCTCAAGGCCCGTCCAGAGAGCATGGGCTGTTTGAAGATAGAGGACACCGAACACAAAAAACAATCCGGCGGTAAAGGGATCGGCAAAAATGGCGGCTTGCAGAATTGCGCCGATGACGACGAGTGTGCCGACAACCCCAGTCACAAAACCGGTGCTTTTGGCCTCACCGTGTCCGAGAAAAAACAGTCCGACCGGGACCCACATCATGCAAATCAATAAAAGTAATGCTAACGTCATTGTTTTTCTCCATTACTTGACCCGTTAGTTCAATCACGGGAAGAGATAGTTATTCTGCTGTCGTCGGATCGATGATCGTTTTGATCGCGGCAACGCTGTTGGCGGGGAATCCACCTTGCTGAGCATGCTCCCGTATCGTTTCTTCATCAGGTGCAATGTAGACACAGTAAATTTTGTCTGCGGTGACATAGCTCTGGACCCACTGGATTTGTGGCCCCATGCCTTGTAGTACCCCACAGGATTTTTGGGAGATTGATTGAAGATCTTCGGCTGAAAGGTTCCCTGCCTGGGGGATTTCCCTTTCGATGATATATTTAGGCATCATGTTCTCCTTTCAATAATAAAATGGATTGCAATTGAGCTTTCCTCGGTGACATCGGCTACCTGTGCAACCAGAGTGCCAACCAATAGAACATCGTTATCTATGGGTGTTTGCTTGCTGTCCAGGCCTCTGCCCAATATTCAAAAACAACTTGGTTTGTGGAGAAATGGGATGGCTGTGCCGCGATGGTGGCGATATTTTCATGTTCAAATGGTTGTACGAGGTGCGGATAAACTGCTTTGTGTTTTCTTGGCACGATTGCTAAGTGATTATAACTGCGATGTTATTCCTGGACTGATAGTGGTATGTTGATCGAACGCAGAGGATGTCGGAGGTAAGTTTCTGGGTGCATGGGGAGAGAATCTACACTGTGGAGAATCTCCCGGTTCATGCTGCTGGAAATGATATCCACTCAGATAAAAACAGAACAGCGTTTATTTTTCGGTATGAGTATTGCTATGCTTTTTAGTCACGACTTTCAGGTGGTTTTGCTCTTTTTGGGTCGGTTTGTTGTGCCACTATGATGATTCGCTGCGACGAAGGATTAATCCATGGGATTTGATAACCCGAATCAACATTGTAAATTTGAAGTTCCAGAAATAATTTTCGGGCGTGGACTGCTGAACCAGGTCGGATCCTGTGCTAAGCGGCTTGGCGGGAAAAAGGTTTTTCTGGTCAGTGATGAAGGCTTGCTGCGCGCCGGGTGGGTCGATCGGGTGATGAAGAGCCTGCAGGATGCCGGGCTCGACTTCGTTCTGTTCGATCAGGTCACTTCTAATCCGAAAGACTTTGAGATTGAGGCAGGTTTTAACGAATATGTGGCTCAGGGTGCTGATGTCATTGTTGGTCTTGGTGGCGGTAGCGCCATGGATGCGGCTAAGGGGATTGCGATCCTCGGATCCAATGGCGGTCGAATTCAGGATTACCGGGGCATCGATCAGATCCATCGCCCCTTGCCACCGCTGGTGCTCTGTCCTACGACCTGTGGCACCGGTTCCGATGTCTCTCAATTTGCGGTTATCAACGACAGTACTGAAAAATGTAAACTCACTATTATGAGTCGCTGTGTCGCTCCCGATATCAGCCTCACCGACCCAGATACCCTCGAGACCCTGCCCGATGAATTTCTCGGCAGCAGCGCCATTGATGCTCTCTCCCATGCCGTTGAAGCCTATTTCTCTGTCGCGGCTTCGACCTTGACCGATGTAAACGCGGCACAGGCCTTAACTCTGTTGGCTAAGAGTTTTTCCAGAGCGGTAAAAGAGCGGCGTGCCGATGACCTGGAAGATTTGTCGCGCGCCAGTTTGCATGCCGGAATGGCCTTTTCTAATGCCTTGCTTGGTATCAGCCATGCGCTGGCTCATCCAATCGGCGGACTGTACGATGCCAACCATGGACATGTTAACGCCGTCTTGCTGCCTGAGGTTCTGCGTTATGACTTCCCTGTTGTTGAGAGAAAGCTTGCGGGCTTTGCTGCAGCGCTGGGCCACAACCCGGTTGGTATTGAAACCAAGTATGTTGAGGAGATGGCACTGGAGACGGTAGACCAGTTACTTGATGCTGGGAATGCACCGCGAGGGCTGCGGAACCTTGGAGTTCGTGAAGAGGACTTGTCCAGTTTGGCAGCTAAAGCTCTGGATGATGTCTGTTTGTTGACTTCACCGCGGCAGACCGATCAAGAAGATTTGCTCGGTATTTTAAAGAGATCCTACTGATGAAAGAGATTAAACACACTCAGATCGATGAACCCTTTCTGGATACACTGCTCGGAATCGAAAGCTCAAAAATGGGCTTTTATGGTGAAGTAAAGCAGAAAATTCAGGAACTTGAAGCGGCCAATCTCGGCCTTCGTGTCAAGAAGACCGAATTGCAGGCGGTCTTCGATGCCATCAGCGACGGTGTGGTTATCTATGACAGTAAGGGGCTGGTTCAGCATCGCAACCATGTTTGTCCTCGGATGTTTCCTAAAGAGACCCTTCTTGGGAAGAGTTGTCGAGCGCTTTTTCATGCAGATCAGGAAACCGGGGCAATCAATTGTCCTGTCGAAAAAGCACTTCGCGGTGAGAGTTCTCAACTCTCTTTCTCGACCCCCCACTCTAACGGCGGCCGAAACCATTTTTATGATGTTATCGCAACTCCCATCGCAACCCCCAGCGAGAATGCGTTGGGAGGAAACCGGGCTCTGGTCTTTATCCGGGATGTAACCGAGCGGCGGAGCAGGGAGTTGCAGTTACTGCAGGCGGAGAAGATGTCGAGTATCGGCGTGCTGGCAGCGGGCGTCGCCCATGAAATCAATAATCCCATGACCTCAGTCGCAGGTTATGCCGAAGCCTTGCAAAGGCGCTTTCGCGAGGATAAATCTCTGGCAGGTGATTTGCGCCTGCTCGATTTCCCTAAATATCTGGATGTTATCGTGCGTGAGGTCTACCGCTGCAAGGGAATCATCGACAGCTTGCTGAGCTTCAGCCGCAAGTCTGAAGGAGAGTTCGGCAAGGTTGATCTCAATGAAATTATTGGTGAGGTTCTCGAGCTTGTGCGTCACAAGGGGCGGGAGGGGAAGATAGACTTAAGTGAAAATCTGTTTATCCCGCTCCCGTTAGTAGATGGGGATGCCAGTGCTTTACGGCAGGTGTTCTTAAATCTGATTCTGAATGCGCTGCAGTCTATTGAAGACCTGGGTTCAGTTCGCATTGAAACTCAGGTTGTGGGTTCTCAGGTGGTCGCCAAAGTCGTCGATACCGGCGTCGGTATTGCTCCGGATATCCTTGATCAGATCTGGAACCCGTTTTTCACGACCAAGGTCGTTGGTAAGGGGCAGGGGCTTGGTCTGGCGGTCACCTACGACATTATTAAAAAACATCATGGCGAGATAGATGTTCATAGTACAGTCGGTCAAGGGACTGAATTTATTGTGAGTTTTCCGGTATGTCAGGAGTGATGATGGAAAAAAAAGCAAAAGTTCTCATTGTTGAGGATGAAACCCCTTTGCGCGAGCTACTGAAGTCGGAGCTGACCCGTAGTGGCTATTCAGTTCAGGTCGCAGCTGATGGGCTGGAAGGGCTGAATCTCTACGCTGAAGAGTGCTTCAATGTCGTGCTGCTGGATGTCAAGATGCCGGAGATGGATGGCGTAGAGGTGCTTGAGAGGATGAACGATCACTCGAGCATCCCTGAAATCATTATGTTTACGGGTCACGGTGATATTGAAACGGCGGTTAAGTGTATCAAGTTGGGCGCTTATGACTATCTGACCAAGCCGGTGAAGCTGGATGAACTGGAAATGGTGATCGGTAAGGCGAATGAGAAGAACCGCTTGAGACGTGAAAACATCAATCTCCGCCTCGAAATCAGCAAACTTGAGAATCATCAGGTGGTTGGTCGTAGTGAAGAGATGGTCAAGGTTTTGGAGACCGTTAAGCGGTGGGGCGCAACGGACGAGCATGTTTTGATTTATGGGGCCAGTGGCACCGGCAAAGAGTTGATTGCCAGGGCTGTTCATGATTTCAGCCCACGTAAAGATAAGCCCTTCGTCACCATAAATTGTGGACGGCTCGACGTGAATACCGCTGAGAGCGAACTCTTTGGACATATGCAAGGTGCGTTTACTGGCGCTAACAAGGCGCGCGCAGGTCTGTTCGAGCTGGCCGATAACGGCACCTTGTTTATGGATGAAGTCTCTGAGATGTCGCTCGATGTCCAGGTGAAACTGTTGCGAATTCTTGAGACCGGAACCTTTCGCAGGCTGGGTGGAAGTCGCGATATTTCTGTCGATGTCCGTTTTGTTTTTGCTTCGAATAGAGTCCTGTCTTTGTGCGTTGAACGCGGTGAATTTCGCGAGGACTTTTATCATAGAATTAACTTCTTGCCGATCCATCTCCCGCTCTTGAGTGAACGGCCGGGTGATATTTTGCCGCTGGCCATGCACTTTCTGAAAGATTCGCCCGAGCACAGTGGCGGGCCTTTTCAGATTACCGATGAGGCCCTCGCCGCGCTGCAGGCCTATCACTGGCCTGGCAATGTCCGGGAGTTGAAAAATACGATTCGGCGGGCCTGTATCCTTGCAACGGATAACAAGATTTCCACAGATCTTCTCCCCTTTACGCCAGAAAAATTACCCCTGCCGACGAGAAGCAGCGGCAGCTCCGCCAGCACCTCGACACCGCTCTGGGAAGTTGAAAAGGAGCATATTTGCAGAGTTATGGCTGCGGTTGAAGGTAACAAAAGTCAGGCGGCCAAGGTTCTTGAGATTGATCGTAAAACTCTTTACACCAAGCTTGACAGGTACGATTTGGAAAATGGAGGCCCCACTCCGGGGTGATGATTATGTCGATAATTGATAGCCATGGGCGAAAAATTAATTACTTGCGCCTCTCTGTTACCGATCGCTGCAACATGCGTTGCCGTTACTGTATGCCACAAGATGGAATCCCCAAGCTGGAACATAACAATATCCTCAGTTATGAACAGCTTTACCGTTTGTCGCAGGCCGCAGTTTCATTGGGAATTGAAAAGATTCGCGTTACCGGTGGTGAGCCTCTTGTCCGCAAGGGGATTGTAGATTTTCTCGCACAATTGTCAGAACTCCCCGGCCTGAAGCAGCTGGTCATGACAACCAACGGTCTGCAATTGCCGGAGATGGCCGCCGATTTGAAGCGTTCAGGGGTACAACGTCTGAATATCAGCCTCGACACGCTACGGCCTGAAGTGTTCAGATCGATTACCAGGCGTGATGGCCTGAATAGGGTATTGGCCGGAATTGCTGCCGCTGAGGAGGTTGGTCTGCCGATCAAGTTGAATATGGTGGTGATGCGTGGTGTCAACGACGCTGAACTGGTCGACTTTGCCGCCATGACCCTGGAAAACAAGATCTCAGTGCGTTTTATCGAATATATGCCGGCGATCAAGGAGGAGGGCTGGCAATCGTTGGTGATGCCGGGAGAGGATATCCTGGCACGTATAGCTGAGCAGTATCCCTTCTCACCAGTGATCAGCGGTGAGTTGGACGGACCGGCCAGGGTATACAAGGTCGCTGGTGCGCAGGGGACTATCGGTGTGATTACCGCTCTCTCCGGACACTTTTGTGCGGATTGTAACCGGATCAGGATTACCGCCTCGGGCAAAGTCAGAAGCTGTCTCTTTGCCAATGATGAATTTGATTTGACACAAGTTCTTGCTGACGGAGATAATGCCGCCATTCAGGCGGTGTTACGCAAACTGGTTGCAATCAAACCGGCCATGCACGCGATGAACGAACAGGAAGCCCAGCATACAGCATTCACCATGGCACAAATCGGTGGTTGAAAACTCTAGGAGTAATGAGATGGCAGCACAGGTTATAGCAGTCAATATCAGTGAAGAAAAAGGGATGCAAAAGATCGAGGTCGCGGCGGTAGCTCTAAGAGAGAATTACGGCATTGTCGGTGACGCTCATGCCGGAGACTGGCACCGTCAGGTCAGCTTGCTGGCCGAAGAGAGTGTCGACAAGATGCGTCAGTTGGGCCTCGAATTGGCTCCGGGCGCCTTTGCTGAAAATATCACCACGCGTGGGGTCGACCTTGTCTCCTTGCCTGTGGGGACCAAATTTGAGTTGGGGGCTGCGCTGCTTGAAGTGACTCAGATCGGTAAGGAATGCCATCAGCACTGTGCCATCTACCATCAGGCCGGAGATTGTGTGATGCCCAAAGAGGGCATTTTTGCCAAGGTTCTACGTGGAGGTAAGGTCGAGTCGGGATCTTATTTCAGGGTGGTTTAGGTTGTTTTACGATCAAACCGTTTCCAGTTTGGATAGGCTGATTGATGAACAGAAAAAATGATCAAGTCAAAAAACATGTCCTCTCGGTGCGGGTCAACGAAACTGAGTGGACATTGCTCCAGAAAGCTTTACGGGGAAATGGCATCGATGTTTCTACAGTGCTGAAACAGGGCCTTCGTGATTTTCTTAAGACCGCAGGGTAGTGAGGGAAGTGTGTAGCAGACGAGCTTATTCATAGCTCTATCTGACAAATCCTGTAGACAAACTCTACAGTTGTGGAAAATATCCACAGGTTTTCCCCTGATATTTCTTTTTTCTTACGGATGTTGTCCAAAATCTCTACACTTCTGACTCGATTACTGTCGTAACCAGATCTGCAAGCGCTGCCTGAGGTCGATTATGGGTCACCTGCAAATTATTTCTGAATTTAAACAAGCTGAATTATCTCTCCCTGAAATGCTTACGATTTCTCTCACCGACGCATGTAATCTTGATTGTGCACATTGTTGGGTTGAAGCAGGGCCTTGCGAATCTGCAGCACAGGTTTCCGTGGAGGACGTGCGACAGGTGCTCAGAGATTTTGTTCGACTTGGAGGGTCCGGGGTCCGTCTGACCGGTGGTGAGCCGCTTCTGCATCCAGATTGGCTGGAACTTCTCGGTTTTGCAGCTGAAATCGGTTTGGATAAAATCATTCTGCAGACCAACGGCATGCTCTTCAGTCCAGCAGACCTGTCTGCCTTGCGCGAGCTCGGATTGGACAACCTGCAGATCCAGGTCAGTCTGGATGGGGCCACTGCTGAAAGCCATGATTTGGTCCGCGGAGAAGGGACCTTTCGGCAAACTCTGGAGGGTTTGAAGCAGCTGGTCCGTTACGGGCTGGGGTCGCAGTTGGCGCTGTTTATGACCGAGATGCGTCACAATCTACATGAGCTCCCTGATCTCTTTGCTCTGGCCCTTGAACTTGGGGTTGGTTCGGTCAGCAGTGGTTGCCTGGTCCGCTATGGGCGAGCAGCAACGGATGAGCTCATCGCGCCACCAGAACCAGAACAATACCAACCATTGCTGGATCGTTTTCGGGATGATAAGGGCTTCCGAGAGCTTTACGCAAAGATTGGTTGCGTCGCAGCTTTTGAGTGGTGTTCAGCAAGAAGCCAATCTTCAGGCTGCTGTCGCTTCATAGAGACCCCCTATCTGACCGCGCAAGGGGTGCTCTACCCCTGTCTGATGTGCCATGCTGAGGAATATTCCGTAGCGGATCTATTCGAGAAGGGGTTTGCTGCTGCCCTGTGCGAGGGCGTTCCGCTCTGGTCAGAGTTACAATCGATCAGTCGGCAGAGGACTGCAGCACTCCCCGAATGTCAGGCTTGTGAATTGCTCTCGAGTTGTGCCGGAGGCTGTATGGGGCGCACCTGGGGCAGTTTCGGTGATTTTATGCGTACCGAAGACCGCTGCCAGCAAAGGCGTGCGATTGCAAGCGCAACAGAAAGAGAAATATAGCTGGGGTATGTAGTTATGGCCACAGGCGCAAACCTGGGTTTAACCCACCACCAAGCACTATCTTTTCATCTGGCACCCTCTTCTTCATTCTTGTTTGAAGCAGATGAGCTGCTGAGAAACCACATCGGCCATCAGGTACAGATTCTTTTCTGGGACCCGAAATACTTTGAGCACTTTTTTAAAGCGAGCACTGGTCGGTGCCAGTCCTTCCAGTGCGTTAGGCTGTTTTTGTAACCAGTCCCTGTTAAAAAAGCAGTTTTTATTCTCCGGATAAAGCGCAAGATAGAAAATTTCAGCTTCGACCAGATCCTGAAAAAAGTGCGACCCGAAAGAGAGTTCCGGCATCAGGTTGCCGCTGGTAAACGCGACTTCGGCTAGCACGGAAAAGTTGTTGATTTCAGAAAAGGTGATAGGCACTCCCATTGTAGGCGTAGATGTGCCCCAGCGGCCTGGGCCGAGCAGCATGGTCGGACTGTCAACTTTGTCGGCGATTCTCTTGTTGAGACGACCAACTAAGCGTGCAATCTCATGTTTGTCAGTGGTTGGCAGAAGACTGTATGCGGCCGGATCGACCCATATAACCCATTTGAGAGGCTGGGAAATGTTGCCCCCCATGAAATTCCCCTCCGTGCGGAAGAAGGTCTGCTCATCCGGGATGCCGCTCGGGATGTCAACATCCTTTTCCGCACCCTTGGTCTGCAACGGTCGACACTGGACAACATTGATCTTGGGAACCAGATCGGTAGTGAAGTTGACTGTAAACTCCACGTCGACCGGATAGTCATAAGCCTTCTCAAGAGACTTGAGCATTTTTTGCATCAGTTTAGGGAACTTTTTGTCAGCAAAGAGTTGATTGAAGGTCAATAACCAGACATCCTGCTTCTGTCCTCGGCGCTCAAGCAGTTGCATGGTCTCTTTGTCTTGTACTGCATAGCGTCGCCAAGGGATATCGACACCCTCTTTGGTCAGGGTGAGTAAGGACTTCGTTTGTAGGCAGTTTTCATTGATATTCAGCAGATCAACGTCTCGTTGAGAAAACTTGCGGGTGTCTTCAAACCCATTGTGGGCCTGCTTTTCTGGAGCGTCCAAGGCAACAATTCGCGGATAGTCACCTTCGACACGGTCGACGGCCCGGGTGCCAAGGCCCAGAACCAGACGCAGCATTCCTGCGCGAGGGTCCATTGTCTTGTCCCAGACAAAGGTATTATAGGAGACTCCAACTCCCGCTAACTCGGGGAAGTAGTAGTGCTGTTTATAAGAACCGGAGACCCTCTGTACCAGCAGCGCCATTTGCTCGTCTTTCTGGTCGAGACCTCTTTGCAGACGGTAGGTCAGGGCATCTTCGCTCATGGCGCTGGCGAAAACTTTCCGTACGATCTCTTCCAGTTGCTCAAGCCGCGCTTCTGGACTTCCCTGATTTACACAGAAAAAGCTTTCATACTTACCCGCAAAAGCGTTTCCGAACCCATCTTCAAGTAGAGAGCTGGAGCGGATGATAATCGGATATTGCCCGTAATAGTCAAGCAGTTTGCGAAAACCGTCCCTAATCGTGTCAGGGAAACTGCCAAGCAGCATCTCTTTACGCAATTCACCGGCGACCGCGAAATAGCCTTCCGGGGTTTTCTGCTGCATAAATAATTGCCAGAGATCATTATGCACAATGTAAGAATAATAGACGTTTGAACCGACGAAAAAGGAATCATGGGTTTCGAGGTACTCGTCCCAGTTAAATGATGTGTCCTGCCTCAGGATGTTCTGAGCCAGCAGCATTCCGACGGCCTTGCCGCCAACAAATCCGGTACCGATTAGCCGGGACTTGATGTTCAGCAAAGACTCCAGGCTGAAATGCTTTATCGCAAGAGACAAAATCCGTTCTTCAACTCCGATTATGTGTCGGCAGATGTGTCTGACCATCCGGGCCTGTTCAATGTCGGAAGCCTGATCCTCAATTAGCCGCTCTGCCTCCAGAAATAATTTCTGCCAATGGTCAAGCTGCCGGGAAGCGCTCTGTGCCTGGTTGGCGATTACCGTGCTGAATAGTTGGGTTGCCTCAAAACTGTTGGCCAGGGGCAGGAATTTCTCCCCCTGTTTGCGATGCGGAAGGAACATGGTTGTGGAACTTCTTTGCCAGACTTTCAGAGGTTGAACATGGATTTGATTGTCGTGCCTGAAAATGTCGATCAGCACCTGTGTGGTTTCACGAATCCGCTCCTGGGTACGAACAGCATGATGTCCTCGAATCAAGGCAAAGTAGGCTACCGTGTTGAGATCAAAAAGGTAGGGGCAGGTCACACGAAAAAAGTTGCCGATCATATGATCGGTGGCCCAGGCAGAAAGTAAGTCAGAAAGACAATCGAAGACGTAAAACGCACCCGGCCCTTCATCGGTAATGACTTTGTGAATCTGGCTGGCGAAGGACTCAAAGCCCTGCCGAGGATCAAACTCGTAGGTCGTAACCTGTGGTGAGGGGTCTACCAATGGAGGGTGGTCGCCGAAGCGCATGTAGACAACGTTTTTCCCGCTTACCAGAGACTGGTCGACAAAGGGACCTACGAAATAGCGATAGTCTTCTACTGAATCGACTTTCAGTACGACATTGTCACCGATCCGTAAGCTGTCAAGGATTTCATCCAGGCCACCATAGCCTGTCGAGACTTTCTCTGATTTGGGCATCGTCTTCTCCAGTGAATACTTGTTGATCGCTACACCTAGGTCCGCAAGTTGTGTTGCCAGTCTGCCTGCTTGCTAAGGGAACCGCAAGTGGGGAGATATGGAGAAACAGCCTTGCGAACACTGGATCGTATCCACAAGGCTGCTCAGTGGTTACTGCTGTGTCTTAAATGACGCCGAAGGCAACCATTGCTTTAGCAACCTTGATAAATCCGGCAATATTGGCCCCATTAACGTAATTGCCTGGTGTGCCATATTCATCTGCTGTTTCATAACAGTTCTTGTGGATGTTCTGCATGATCTGCCGCAGGCGATCTTCGGTATACTCAAAAGTCCAGGAGTCGCGGCTGGCATTTTGTTGCATTTCCAACGCGCTGGTAGCAACACCGCCAGCATTCGCCGCTTTGCCGGGACCGTAAGCGATTCCTGCCTCCAGGAATACCTTGACCCCTTCAGGGGTAGTCGGCATGTTTGCGCCTTCGCCAATAGCAATACAGCCGTTCTTTACCAGCAAGGCGGCATCTTTGCCATTGATTTCGTTTTGGGTGGCCGAAGGCATGGCTACCTGGCAGGGAATTTCCCAGATGTTACCTTTGGCGATATATTTGGCATGTTTGTGGGTGTCGGTATAGACACTGATACGACGACGCTCAATCTCTTTGATCTGCTTTACCAGATCCAGATCGATCCCCTTCTCATCGTAGATGTAACCGTTGGAATCGGAACAGGCGACAGTCTTTCCGCCTAACTGTGTGATTTTTTCCATAGTGTAGATCGATACATTACCTGAGCCCGAGACGATACAGGTCTTGCCATCGAATGAGTCCTTGCGAACTTTCAGCATTTCATCAACAAAGAAGGCAGCACCATAGCCGGTTGCCTCGGTGCGGACCAGTGACCCACCCCAGTCGAGGCCTTTGCCGGTCAAGACACCGGCCTCCCAGCGATTGGTAATTCGTTTGTACTGACCGAACAGGTAGCCGATCTCACGGCCACCAACACCGATATCGCCAGCCGGAACATCAGTGTGCTCACCGATGTGACGGTAGAGTTCGGTCATGAAGCTTTGGCAGAAGCGCATCACTTCAGACTCTGATTTGCCTTTAGGGTCAAAGTCAGAGCCACCCTTACCGCCACCGATAGGCAGGCCGGTCAGGGCATTTTTGAAGATCTGCTCGAAGCCAAGAAACTTGACGATACCGAGATAAACCGAAGGGTGAAAACGCATACCACCCTTGTAGGGGCCGAGTGCACTATTGAACTCGACGCGGAAACCACGATTGATCTGGACAATTCCGTTATCATCAACCCAGGGAACCCGGAAAATGATCTGCCGTTCCGGCTCGCAGATCCGTTCAATGATTTTGTGGTCGGCAAATTCCGGATGCTTAACCAGGACCGGCCCAAGTGACTCAAGTACCTCTCTGACAGCCTGATGGAATTCAATTTCTCCGGGGTTGCGGTCAAGAACTTCCTTGAAAATGGGTTCAACCTTTTCGTCAATGTTCGGCGACATGCTTTCCTCCTGTGAGTAATGTGTTAGTGTATAAAAAAGAAGCAAATAGAGCTATGCCCCTAAGGTGAAAACTATTGGCCCTGTCCACGTGTCTCCATATTCCGTGCCAACAGACTACTTATTGAGCACAATATGCTCAACCTTTGTGCACGCTCGCTTTGCTTCTAAGGATGGTCAGTTTTTAGGGGGCAGCACAAGGGCCATCATGGAATTTTGAGTAATCATAAAACTCACTTTTGTAGACATTGAGTACATATTTCCCGATCCTTTTTCTGATTTAAAATATCCCATCCAAAACATCACCCCTGTCAGATTGCTTATCGTATGTAATTGCCTGATGGCTCCGGAAATGGGACGATATGTCGGAAGTTAATCTGGCGATCTTTACCGAAGGGTTGCGCCGTGCCATCTCCCATCCTTTTTGCTTTACTGAGTCTTGTGTTCGCTGCTGCGAATGATGTTGTATTCAAACGCTATGCAGCTAAGGATCGTTCACGCGGTGCCTATGTCTTTGGGATCGGGCTGGTATGGTTCAGCTTGCAGATGCCTACAGCACTTATTCACGGGATCGAACTTCCCTTTGCCACAGTGACATTGGGTTGCGGGTTGCTTGCGGGGCTGCTCTTGACGACATCCAACCTACTGCTCCTCGAAAGCCTGACGCATATCGACGCCAGCCTCGGCTCCACCATCTATCGACTCAATACCATGGGCGTAATAGTGCTTGCCATGTTGTTTCTTGATGAATCACTGGGTGTTTATAAAGGACTTGGCATAGCGGCAGGACTCTTGGCAGTTTTTCTACTATATCGACGCGACGACCATTGTCAGTCCGCTCACCGAACATTTCTGCTCTATTTCTCTCTGGCGGTGACGGCCTCCCTTTTTCGGGCACTTTACGGAGTAACTTCCAAGGCTGGGTTGTTGAATGGAGCTGACCTTCAACCAATGCTGATTCTCGGTGCACTCAGTTGGGTTGTAGGTGGGGCCGGATACGCAATCTTTCGTGAAAAGCGTCTGCGGGTGACCCGTAATAAAGCGATCTATTCGCTCATCTCTGGAGTGTTGGTTTTCCTGATTGTCAACTTCCTTCTTCTCGCTATCGAACAGGGCCAAGCCAGCACAGTTATCCCCATTGCTAATATGAGTTTTGTCCTCGCCCTCCTTTTATCTGCAGCGCTCGGGATGGAACAATTAACGCCCCGCAAACTTGCAGCCGTTGCGGCGGCAGCCTGCTCAATTTTATTGCTGTCACTCACATAGAAGCCGCTACGGTATCGCACCAGCGCCAGGTCCTCGAACCACTTCAATGTGGAGCGAACAAGCCGCAGATTATCCGTGGATCAGTCTTCTAGGAGTTCTTTTTCAGTGGACATGAAAACGACGCCCCTCAAACCAAGGCAGGAAATAATTGCTTTGAAAACAAGCAGTGTATGTCGTATAGGCAGATCGCTCATTGAAAAGGGCATCCTCCGCGAGGCGGATGCCCTTTTACACAACAAGGCGATAACAGCGCTACTTCAATTCCTCAATACCTGCTCCAAAATTGATATGAAATGCCGTACCATCCAGGACCAGAGCTGGTACAGATTTGACACCAGCAGATTCAGCTTCTGGCAGACGTGACTTGCTTTCGCCAAGATGAACGATTTCAACATCGTATTTCGAAGGGTCGATCGCGTTAGCAACGTGTTGTTCGGCGGCGACACATACTGGGCATCCAGCGTGGTAGAAAATTGCTTTTGCATTCATAAGTGTATACTCCTAAGTGAGAGTGATGTCAGTGCTACCAGCACAACTCTATATTAGGTAAAATCGGCGCATTGAGAAAGTGGGCACTTTTAGGTTCCCCGGTAACAAATTGGTGTAAATTACCGATAATGAAAGGAAAAAAATATGTCGCGACCGAACCTAGCGATCTATCGTCAACTTGAAGAAGTTGTTGGATGTAAATGGTCGGTAGCAGTTTTGAAAGCTATTGCTGATGGCGTTTCACGCCCTGGCGAGTTGGAGCGTCATGTGGCAGGAATCTCAAAAAAAGTTCTTTCTGAACGGCTACGTAAACTGACTGATTATTGCCTGCTATACAAACAGATTTATGCCGAAGTGCCTCCCCGAACCGAGTATTCGCTTACATTAAACGGGGAAAAGTTGATGAGCATCATTGACCAAATCAAGACACTGGACGATCAGATTAGAAGTGACGAGTAAGTCGCTTCAGTGGGAGCCGGAAAAGACCCTGATGTGCTTTAGCGTTCTTGTAAATCACCATCTACAATAAAAAACGGCCCCACTCGAAAGTCAGGCAAGGCCGCTCCAATTATTTCTCCTAATCTGCCACAGGATTTACTGTACACCCCGTATTCAGAATAACCGTCTCATAACTCCTAATTATTGAGGCACGCGTGAGCGATGTTTCTGGTTCCCCATCATCACATCTTGGCCTGTCGTGGCGGTTTGGCGCATGACAGAAGGATAATTCTAATACTCCACGGTTGTTTCTGTTCTTCTTCTCCGCCCACTGCTTCAGATTCGATGCAAAACTCCCCAGTGTGGAAATTTTCCCTAGTATCATAATCCGGTTATTGCCGTATTTCCCTATAGAAGTGTTTCTTTCCTCCCCAGTCTCAAGCTCAGCGAATTTGCTGATTTCCTGTAAAACCTACCAACCTGCTGATTTAAAACAGTGTTTTCTGTTGGCACCCTGCTTGCTATATGGATATTACAGGTTGTTGAAGAGCCTTGGTGACACAGAGTTCAGATCAATCTATTGGAGATCAAGTTGGTAGTTAGAACGAGGTTATTGCGTTGTTGCCCTTAAATTCGAATGACGACTCATGACCAAAGTATCTCGTTAATTCACTCGTGCTCAGAACAAACGATAAGACTGAGTACAAAACAACAGGAGGAAGTATCCATGTCCCACAATAAAGACGTCCAAAGAACCCTTAAGAATGAAAGACTCGAATACCCGATCAAGATGATGCATGCCTATCCTTCAGTTAATGTCGGCTGGGGCGCGCACACCATGGTTGGCAATGATGCCAAGGCGTTGGGTATGACCAACGCATTGATCGTTACCACCGGTCTGCGTGGTACCGGTATTGTCGAAACAATCCAGGGCGTACTCAAGGCTGCAGGCGTGAACTCCGAAGTCTTTTCAGCTGTGACTCCAAACCCGAAAGACCATGAAGTTATGGCTGGTGCCAAGGTTTTGGCCGCTGGTGGTTTTGATGGTCTGATCAGTCTTGGCGGCGGTAGCTCACATGATGCATGTAAGGCGATCAAACTGGTTCATAGTCATGACGGGCAGGATGTAAGAAGCTTTGAAGGTGCCTTCCAGGCTACCAAGGCTAACACCATCCCTCAGTTGGCGATCAACTCGACTTCAGGTACCGGTTCAGAAGTCTCATGCTTCTCGATCATCAACCATACCGACAAAAAATACAAAATGGCCCTGTTTGATCCTAACTGTACCCCAAGTAAGTCGATCAACGATCCATTGATCCATCAGTGTATGCCTAGCGATCTGGCTGCCTACACCGGTATGGACGCACTGGCTCACGCCGTTGAAGCTATCACCTCCCGTTTGGGTGTTGTTTCCGCTTATGGTCCTGGGTTGAGCGCAATCACCCTGATCTTTGAGAACCTGCGTCAGTCTTCAATGAACCGCAACAATGACAAAGCGATCGAAGCAATGGTCTGGGCTGAAATGGCCGCTGCCTACAGTTTCAACAGCGCCGGTCTCGGCCTGATCCACAGTATGGCTCACGCCCTGGGCGGTATGTACGATGCTCCGCACGGTCTGTGTAACGCTATCGGTCTTGGCCCGGTCATGTCCTTCAACCTGCCAGCCTGCCCTGAGCGTTTCCGCTTGATGGCAATCGCTGCTGGTATTGATGTTAATGGCATGAACGATATGGAAGCCGGTCAGGCATTTATTGATGCTTGTCTGCAACTGAAAGCCGATCTGGGTATCACCAAGACCTTTGCTGATCTCGGTCTGCTCGAAAAAGATATCGAAGGTTTGGCCAAGTTCTCTGTTGCCGATATCTGTACTGAAGGCAACCCGACCGATACCGGTCTGCAGGACATGATCGGCATCTTCCAGGAGTGCCTGTAAAAAATAAGTAACTCAGTGTTTTTATGAGTTATGCCGCTGGCCCCGCAAAGAAACTCTCTCTCCTGCGCGGTGGCCAGCGGTTTTTTTTCTTCAGGAAATCAGCTCTCGAATCGATAAATACAACATAAATACGAGGTCAGTATGGTTAGCACGATTACCCAGCAAACGATTTCAGATCTTCTTAAGGCCAGCGGTTATATAGCCGATGATGCGATCGCAACCGCAGTTTTTCTGGCACTTCGCATGGAAAACCGATCTTGATCGAAGGACCTCCGGGTGTTGGAAAGACAGGTCTCGCCAAGGCACTTTCAGCGGCACTGGATTTTCCGATAGTGCGACTGCAGTGCTATGAAGGGATCGATGAGGGGAAAGCCCTCTATGACTGGGAGTATGGTAAGCAGCTTCTCTATACTCAATTACTGCGTACCCAGCTGGACAACTATCTCTCCGTATCTTCTGATTTAAAAGAGGCCGTCGAGCGACTCGCGTCAGAAGAGAGTCTGTTCTTTTCTGAAAACTTCCTGGTACAGAGACCCATTTTACGTAGCTTCATGTCTGAAAAGCGTTCACTGCTTTTGATCGATGAAATTGACCGCTCAGATGATGAATTCGAAGCTCTGCTCCTCGAATGTCTCAGCGACTTTCAGGTTTCGATTCCCGAGCTGGGGGTTATAACCGCCAAGCGCAAACCGCTGGTGATTTTGACGAGTAACGGTACACGCATGATCTCTGATGCTCTGCGGCGTCGTTGCTTGTATTTGTACATTGGTTATCCAGAACTGGAGCGAGAAGTCGCCATTGTTCGCGCCAAGTTCCCTGATATCTGTGAAACCCTGGCTCGCCAGATGGTGGTATTCCTCAACAAGGCGCGTGAGTTGAATTTGCGAAAACCGCCGAGTGTTTCTGAGGCCCTGGACTGGGCTCAGGTTCTTTCAATAATGAAGGCCAATCAGCTGACTCCTGATATCGTTGCCGGTACCGTGGGTGTGATCGCCAAGCATCAAACAGACCTGTCGAAAGTTACGGAGTTGGCTACCCAGGAATTGGTCTAAGTATGGAACGGATTGTTACCAGCTTTGTCGCCGCTCTGCGTGAGCAGGGTATCCGTGTTTCGCCTGGAGAGAGTATTGATGCCGTACAAGCTTTAGGTGTCTGCGGCGTGAAAAGCCGGAAGCTTTCCCGACAACTCCTGCGCCTTACGCTCGTGAAAAATGTGAATGACATTCCAACGTTCAATGAAGTTTTTAATCTGTTCTTCAGTCGCTATCAGTTTGTCAGTCCGGACGAAGATCTCCCGGCGCTGATGGATGCTGCCATCACTGAGATGGAAGGTGAATTTACCTATCTCGACGTGGTGAAGGATGACCATGACGACGATCTCGGTCCTCTGATCAAGATCGATAGCGAGGTCGACCCTGAAGATCTGACTGAGCTGAAAAGCCTGACTGAGATCGACCCGGATGATACCGATGGCACTGAAATGCAGATCCAGATGAAGGGCTATCGCGGCAAAGCGCGGAAGCCCCCACGCCCGACCCGCCGTTATACGCAAAATCCACTCACCATAGAGCTGGATAAAAGCAACAGTTACGGTGACAGCATTACCTTTAGTCCCGAAGAACAGATTGCCATGCAGGAAGTCGTCTCTAAGATGATGCTGCGTCTGCGTAAAGACGTGAAGCGGATGAAGAATAATCAGAATCGCGGCAAGCTGCATGTCGTCAGAACCATTCAAAAAAATTACCGCCATGATATGGTCCCGTTTCAGGTGATCATGCGCCGTAAGCGCCGCGAGAAACCACGGCTGGTGGTGCTCTGTGACGTCAGCTTTTCGGTCAGTCATGCATCGCGCTTCATGTTGTTGTTACTTCATACTCTGCATAATCAACTGCTCGATGTGCGCAGTTTTATCTATAATCGGGATCTGGCTGAGATCACCGAAATGCTCGCCAATATGCCGGTCAATGATCTGATGGAAACGATCGACACTGGTGAGATCATCGATCTCGATGAAAACAGCAGTTTCGGCGAGGTTTTTCTGAAATTTAAAAAGAATTATCTGGAAAATCTGCGTGGGCGTCCGGCGGTAATCATCCTGGGAGATGGTCGTAATAATTACGGTGAAGCCAATGACTGGGTGCTTGATGAAATCCGCGAGAAATCACGTTACATGTTATGGCTGACCCCCGAAGAGCGTGACACCTGGAGTCGCGGTGATTGTCTGATGGATATCTATGGCTCCTATTGCGACAAGGTCGAAGTTGTGAAAACTGTCGATGATTTAAGTCTGGTGGTCGAAGATCTGCTGCGCGATGTCTATGCCAATCAGGCTCACCCCATCGATCGGAAACTGCTGCGCGAAGCCAAAGCCGCACAAACCTATGATTCTGCCGACTACTATCGCCGTGGTGAAAATGCCGGCAGTGAACCGGTTTTCGACCCTGCGGGGCGCAGCAAATGGTAACTAGAAAAATAATTTCCATATAGGAGTACAGCTTGATTTGCGACAGTAAAGATCACTCTAAACACATGTGTGCCCTCAAAGCACAAGGGCTGGATGACTGTACCAAGCTTCTTTCAGATAAACCGGTTGTCACATGCAAACATTGCGGTGCCAAAGCAAACAGTATCCAAAACATCTGCGCCGCTCATTTAGGTGCTGATGCGCCCAACATAGAAGGTGGCCACGGTGTTGTCAGCCTCGATGAGATCGGCAAGCCACATGTGGGTAGAAAAATTTGAAGGTTTAGTGAGGTTGATCTTGGGTTTTGCTTATACGCCCACCCTCCCGTGTGACGCAGCCGGAACGCAATAGAGAGTTTGAGGAATTCAAACGAGGATGTCTGAGCCGCAGGCGAGTTTTCGAGTGAGCTCAAACTCGGCATGTAGAGCAGGGAACCGCTACAAGCGGCAAGGAGTTCGGGCGCGTTTCTTTGCTTACTTTCTTGTCGCGTAACAAGAAAGTAAGGCGTCTGGCGGGCCGCAACCCGCCGACCTTAATCTCTTTAAAATGAAGGAGCCAAATAATGGAAGAAAGAACCAATGTCACCAAATTCCAAGGAAACCCCGTCACCTTGCTCGGTCCAGAACTCAAGGTCGGCGACCAGGCTCCAGATTTCCAGGTGGTTGATACCGCGCTGACACCAGTGACGCTCGCCGATTTCAAAGGCAAGACCAAGATCATCTGCACCGTTCCCTCCATCGACACTCCGGTTTGTGATACCGAAGTCCGCAGGTTTAATCAGGAGGCCGCTCAACTTCCCGACAGTATGGTCGTGCTGACTATCAGCCTCGATCTTCCATTCGCCCAGAAAAACTGGTGTGCTGGGGCAGGAATCGAACGGGTCAAGACTCTCTCCGACTATCAGGATCGCAGCTTTGGTTTAGCCTATGGCGTGCTAATCAAGGAGCTGAAGCTTTTATCCCGCGCAATATTCATTGTGGATGCTGAGGATAAGATTACCTATATCCAGCATGTCCCCGAAATAACCCAGGAGCCCGATTATGCGGCGGTTCTTGTCACGGCAAAGAACGAAATAGAGACCAAGGAGATCCCTGGCGATGGTGTCTGTGGAGGCTATTGAGACGCTGTAAACACTCGGGCGCTCTACATCAAAAGGGGACCATATGAGCCGGATACTGTTGGCGCCTGGCCGTTATGTTCAGGGAGCAGGTGCAATCAATGAAGTCGGTCTGCACGCCGCCCGTCTCGGGACGCGAGTCTTTGTCATCGGCGGAAAAACGGCGCTATCGATCTGCGCTGAGAAGATAGCGCAGAGTCTTGCCGACAAAGGACTCTCCTGCAGCCAGGAGCGATTCGCTGGGGTCTCATCGCGCAAGGAGATCGCACGCCTGAGCAAAATTGCTGCCGAGCAAAAAGCAGACATCATCATTGCCCTGGGGGGTGGTGCCGCGATCGATGCCGCCAAGGCGGTCGCACACGAAATGAATCTGCCGGTCATCGTGATCCCCTCGACTGTGGCGACTGATGGCCCAGGCTCTGCTCTCGCCGTTATCTATAACGAGGATGGCGTGTTTGAGAGTTATCTTCACCTGCGACGCAACCCAGATTGTGTGCTGGTGGATACTGAAATTATTGCCAGTTCGCCGGTCAAATTTCTCGTGGCCGGGATGGGGGATGCGTTAGGCACTTGTTGGGAAGCGAAAACCTCAATTCGTAGTGGCAAACCCAACTCCTTTTCCGGGGGAGAAACACCCACGCTGGCAGTGCAAGCTCTATCCAAGCTCTGCTATGAAACCCTGCTTGAATCAGGTTATCAGGCGAAAATTGCCGTAGAACTCAACATGGTGACTCCGGCACTGGAGGCAATCGTCGAAGCGAATACGCTGATCAGTGGTCTGTGCTCAGAAAACGCAGGCCATGCCGCAGCACATTCCATTCATAATGGTTTGACGACCCTTCCGGCGACAAAAAAGAAAATGCATGGCGAAAAAATTGCGTTCTGTCTTCTGGCACAACTCGTTTTGGAAGGGCAGGCCAGCAACGATATCCTGGAGGTACAGGAATTCTGTTTCAATGTTGGATTGCCGATCTGTCTGGCAGATTTGAACCTCCCCAATCCGTCGATCGAGGAGATCAGGCAGGTCGCTGAGGCCGCGATTGTAGATGGTGAAACGATCCACGTGACCAGGTTGCCCGTCACGGCATCACGTGTCGAAGCGGCGATCTGGACTGCGGATGCTCTCGGAGTGGCATATAAAGAGGAGCATGGGTGCTAGTAACGGAAAAAGAGGATGAAAGCGTGACGAATCGTCAAAACATTTCGGCTGAACAGATCGCGTTAGAGTTGCAGGTCGAAGAATTGAGTCGATCCCTGGAGAGACTCGAGGAATCGAGAAACCAGTACGCCTTTCTCTATGATTTTGCACCGGTCGGTTATTTTACCTTCGATCTTGGGGGCGAAATCCGTGCAGTCAACCCGACGGGTGAACGTCTTTTGAATGTCGATCGGGAACTCCTGATCGGGCAGAACTTCAGCAGTTTTATCGCCGGGGAAGATCGCCATATCTTCGCCAAGTTCATCGACAAGGTGTTTATCGGGCAGCAGAAGGAGACCTGTCGGTTGCGGCTTTCGCAGCAGGAGCCTCAGCAACTGTTTGTAAGGATCGAAGCTCTGGTCACCGAGTCAGGTCTGGAGTGTCTCGCTATATTGCTCGACATTACCGAAAAGCAACGGGCGGTGAAGGCATTGTCAGAGAGTGAGGATAACCTCGCAAAAGCCCAGGCCATGACCCATGTCGGCTCCTGGAGCTTCGACCCTGTCAGCGAAGAAGTTAAGGCTTCGGCTGAACTGCTGCACATCATGCACCTTCGCCCGGAAGAAGCGACTCAGGAGGATTTTGCCAGCGTTGTTCACCCCGAAGATCACGATAACGTTATCGAGCATCTGCGCCAGGGGATCGAGCATGGCAAGAGCTATGAAATCGAGCATCGCTTGAAATTTAACGATGACAGTTTACGTTGGGTCCATTCGATCGTTGAGCCAGCGTTCAACAGCGCCGGCAAGGTCGTAAAGGTTTATGGCACGACTCAGGACATTACTTCACGTAAAGAGGCCGAAGTCGAGTTGAGCAACAAGACCAATGAACTACAGGCGATTTTCGACTCAATCGGCGATGGGATCTCGGTTTATGATCATGATGGCTCAATTCAGCACCATAACCTCATCAGCCCGCAACTCTTTCCGCTCGAGACTCTGCCGAGCAAGTCCTGTCGTGATATCTTTCATCCCGAAAGCCCCAACCTGTCACAAATCTGTCCCGTAGAAAGAGCACTCAAGGGAGAACGGGTTGATACCTCGCTGGTTGTGGAGCGGGAAGGGGAGAAGAGTTTTTATCTGGATGTGACCGCCACTCCGATCAAGGATGCCTTAGGTGAAAGAAACCGCGCCCTGGTCTTTTTTCGTGATGTCACTCAGAAGCGGTTGCAGGAGCTGCATCTTATTCAGACTGAAAAAATGTCGAGCATCGGGGTGCTGGCGACCGGAATCGCCCATGAAATCAACAACCCGCTCACTTCGGTTGCTGGCTTCGCTGAAGCCTTACAGCGCCGTTTCCGTGAAGCGCCTGATTTGATAGAGGACACCCGGCTGGAAGACTTTCCGAATTATCTGGAGGTGATCGTACGGGAATCTTACCGCTGCAAGGGGATTATTGATCATCTCCTCAGCTTCGGCCGCAAATCAGACGGACTGCCTGTCAAGGTCGACGTCAATCTGGCGCTGGTCGAAATTCTCGAACTGCTCAAGTATCAACCCAGCGACCACGCCATAGAGGTTGTCAGTACTCTAAAACCGGATCTGCCACGAGTGCTCGGCGATCCTTCCGGCTTACGTCAGGTCTTCATGAACCTTCTGGTTAATGCTTATCAGTCTTTCGATGAGCCGGGTCGGGTTGAGGTCAGCACCCAGCTAGCTGACGACGCTATGATCGCTATCAGTATTCGAGATGCCGGGCGCGGCATGGCCCCGAATATACTCGAACGGATCTGGGAACCTTTCTTTACGACCAAAGAAGTGGGGAAGGGGGTCGGCCTCGGTTTGGCTCTGACCTACAATACGGTCAAACGTTATGGTGGCGAAATCCTGCTGGAAAGCCGGGTTGGTGCGGGCTCGAAGTTTACGGTGTTGCTGCCGATTGGCTGATCTTTGATCAGCGTTTGCCGAGAATGACCAACGCGATCCCTCCCAGAATAGCTCCCGATGCCAGCGCCAATCGCAAGGTTATCGACTCCCCAAGAAAAGCCACGCCACCGATTGCCGCAATCACAGGCACACTCAGTTGTACTGTCGCCGCGCTGGTGGTCTTCATGGCGGGCAAGACCCTGTACCAGATCGCGTAGCCAATTCCAGAGGCTATGGCTCCAGACATAATGGCGTAGAAAATTCCGGTCGTGTCGATCACCAGATTGTCAATTGAACAGAGACTTAAAACCACCGCAAAAGGGATGGAACGGATAAAGTTGCTCGCAGTTATTCCGGTAGGATCCGCGCCATTTTTACCGCGCAATGAATAAACGCCCCACCCAATGCCAGCCCCCAACATCAACATTGAACCGTACAAAGGTGGCGCTGAAAGCCCCGGCAGGAATAGCCCGACAAGGCCACCGAACGCCAGACTCAATCCGATGAATTGCCGACCCTGTAGACGCTCTCCCGCCCAAAACCCATAGCCTATCATTGTGGTCTGAACGGCACCGAAGAGAATTAGCGCCCCACTTGCTGTAGGTAAACTTATATACGCAAAAGAGAACCCTGCGGCATAGACAAACAAAGAAGATGCGGAGAGCCAACTGCCGATTTTTGTGGTTTTTTCATGCCTTATAAGGATTAAAACCCAGAGCGTCAGCGCGCCGGAGACCAAGCGAACCGTCGTGAAACTCGCTGCATCAATATGAGTATGAGTGAGGGCCGCCCGGCAGAGAAGTGAATTGCCCGCAAACGCGATCATCGTTAGTGAGGTCAGTGCCGTCAGGCGATGATTGAGCATTGAGCGACCTCCATAAACCGTAAAGCTCTGTAGCCAGAAGTCGGGAGCCTGGTCGAGGTGTCTACTTAAGCGCGGGAAGCTCCCCGCTCCGGTTGAGTGACGGGTCAGGTGCCGTTCGATTCATAAATAACACCCTT
Organism: Deltaproteobacteria bacterium; assembly: GCA_024280485.1. Taxonomy (GTDB): domain Bacteria; phylum Desulfobacterota; class Desulfuromonadia; order Desulfuromonadales; family Geopsychrobacteraceae; genus Geopsychrobacter. The sequence goes on along the minus strand of JAJRQB010000029.1, from coordinate 19,835 downwards.
GGGGGCTGAATCCAAACCCTGAGACCCTGGTTTCTCCATTCAGAAAATAGAGCTCCGGCCTGCTTTTATATCACGATTGCCAGCAAGAGGGGGAGAACAAAGATCAAGGCAACAGATGAGATCTGCCAGATGATCAGCGCCTTTGTTATTGCTTTGCCATACTCCTGGCCATGTGTTGCGGAAAACGCCTTGTATAAATCTTGTATGTGCCCGGATACAGCCATGACGAGAGTTTCTTTAAAGCTGATATCGGTTACACCGCGAGTTCTCAAGTACCTGCAAAAATAGAGCAGAAGCCCGCAGTTACAGCAAAAAAGGAACATTAATACTCCAGCAAGGCCCCACAATATTTGATCTTCATTCATGATTTTAATCTTCTATCTGTTGAGTTAAACGGTGACGACGAACTTGCGAGAACTACCGTAATTCTAGATTTTGTTTTTGGGAAGCATCAAGTTATTTTCGATCCGCTTGATTTGTTTATTAAACATCAATTGTGGCTCCACATTTCAGGCATTCTTTAGAATAATACATTCCCGACGCATTTATAAACTTTGGTAAATATCCGCACTCTTTGCATTGAAGGCCATACTTTACGAGCAGGGCTCTTTTTTTTCGAATATTTTCATAAATTACAAAAGTAATGCCACCAAATACAACTGATGGAACCACTACGATTACGATGATCGGATTGAAGTGAAATATTTTGTATAAAACGACAAGAACAAAAATACCGAGTGCACCCCACAGGATTTTTTTGTCTTCCTTGATGCTGATGCTCGCAATCCCTGACTCAAAGCGCCGTATCTTTCTTTCGATATCATCGCGCGGAAAATCAAGGTCAGCTTCGGCATCATCTTTTCCACGGTTTTCTCCAAGACGTTTAATGGGTAACGATATCTCTCAGTTGAATTTCTTCTGTTTCAATTCCTGCTTTATTCACACCAGCGCAATAGTGCTTGAGGGGAATATTGGAGTTCCCCCGCTTCAGGGGACTGGCACCAATCGCCAAAACTTTGGACTTAATCAGTGCCTCTTTAATTTCAAATATCATGACCCTAAACCAAAAATATATTTCAACTCTCAACCACCGCCCAGCAGAGGTAAAATCACCAACTTGTCCCCATCGAATAGCTCGGTATCTTTATCGGCGTGGACGCCGTGGATGAGGATGGTGCCGATATGCACTTGAGGCAATAGAAGAGCATCGATGATCCCCTGCGCAGTGATACCTGCTGGAAAATTTCGATCCATTTGCTTAAAGCGGTCGATCTGAAACAGACCGACTAATTTGACATTGATGATCATCTTGTTCCTGTCCGTTAGATTACAGTTGATGGCGTTGGGAAGGCCAGACGTTTCAGGAGCTTTCTGATTTTCTGAGACCATCCCGTGACCCGCTTGCGGATTTCGTCTGCAAATGTCTGTCTCTGCCAAGTTGCCTGAGAAACAACCAGACTACCGGTGGCAGCACCACGGCGAAGGCGTAGCAGAGCAGTAGAAAGGTCTGCTGAACACCAACCTTATCGGCGAGCATCCCGATCAGCGGTCCGGTACACACAAAAGCGAGTCGGAAACAGAGTGACTGCAGCGAGAGGATCCCAGCGCGATTAGCGGAGGGGATCTCCTGCTGGGCGTGGTTGAGCATCATCGGTCCGCGCATGCCGCGCATGCTGGTGATCAGGTAGTAAAAGAGGAAACCCCAGAGTCCACCGACCAGTCCCAGTCCCAAATATCCAGCGATAACCAACAGCATGAATGACAGCACCATCCCCCGGTTGCCGAGGCGCAGATGGCTTCGATGGCTGATCAGGGCAAAGAGGGCGACGCTCAGGTTGGCACCGGCCCAGATCGGGCCGAACCAGGCGAGCGGCACGCTGCCATCTTGCATGTAGGGTTGGATCAGCCAGACCGGATAGTAGGAGGCCAGTCCCAGCACCAGATTCAAAAGGATGGTGTAGCGCAGGCGTTTGTTGTCGATAAGTGCGTAACGGGTCGACTTTAAGGCTTCGGCAAAGTGGCTGACCGCTGGCTTTAACTTGCGCTCCGGTTCGACAAGCCTGCGGGTCAGGATCAGGATCAGAACCCAGACGATAATCTGAATCAGAAAAGGGAGCAGGGGGAAGGCGACGTAGAGCAGCCCGGCGAAGATTGCTCCGCAGGCCTCGCCGATCTGGCCGCATCCACTCATTCGCCCCTGATGACGGGCGTACTGATCTTCTTCACCGTCGGCCTTTAAACTTTCAAAAAGCAGCGCGCTGTCAGTGCCGCTGATGAAGGAGATGGAGATACCGAGAATGATTTCGGCGACCAGTACTTGATTGAAGGTGTCGGCCCAGGTGTAGAGGCCCCAGCCGATGATTCCGAGTAGCGCCGCGATATTTAGCGCGGCGCGGTAACCGATCCGGTCGCTCAGGTAGCCGGAGGGGTATTCCATGATCACCATCGCTACCGAAAAGATTCCCTGTAGCAACAGGATTTGGGTCAGAGAGAGGCCGATCTGGTCCTTCCAGAACAGGGTGATGATTGCCATCGGGAAGAGGCTCATCTGCAGGAAGGAGAAAACGTAGAGTTTTTTTATGTTGGTTTTGATTGGGGACATTTTGGGATGATAGCTTGAATTGGTGGAGATCACCATCTTGGAAATATGGGGTTGTCGACGTGCAGGGTTCAGCGCTCGGTCTTGACACCCGTTGGCGAAATGTGTCCTGATCATGTGCTTTATGACGTTGTTTTATAGGTCTTTGTAGCGCATCAAGGGATGGTCTTATGTTCCAGAACTTCTGGAGTAAAAAACGACTGATTTTCAAGCTCTTCGTCTGCGGCATGGTACTACTTCTGGTGCCTATCGGGGTGATCTCCCATCTTACCTTTCGCCATCTGCGCACCATCAAGGAAGTTTCACTTCAAGAGGTCAGAAATGCGCTGATAACCGCGCAAATTGACTTTTTGAAAAACCATCTGGCGCAAAACGCGGAAAAAATATCAACAGAATTTTCCAATATTCAAGAAGAGGTTCATCTGCTGGGTTCTCTGTCTCAGGCTATCTTGGAAAACCCGTCCCGTTTTTTATACCGAAATGGCAGTCAATACCGTTTGGATGAGTTTGGGGATTACGGCAATTTCACTGATGATGGAAATTCAAGTCTGTATGTTCCCACCCAGCTTCCAACTCTGGATGCACTGATTCCTGAAATGGAAAATTTTGGCAACAAATCTTTTAAGCGGAATATCCCCGGCTACAGATCATCATTTGATCCCGTGATTTCAGCGACGGAAAGTCTGGATATTATACTGAAGCCATTGGTGGATTTGGAACCGCGGGTGGTTCTGGGATGGTTTATTCATCAAGATCTCATCAGCCGGACCTATCCATGGCGGGATTTCAAGAATCTCCCCCGCTATCCCCAGTTGACATCCTGGCCCTTCTATTATCTCTCAGATCCGGCCCACAATCCTTCGGGAAAAGAGGTCTTTACCCCGGTGTATACCGACCCGCTGACACAGGATAATATGATCTCCTGCCTGTCACCAGTCCTTGTCAAGGGCGAGCATCTGGCCACTGTCGCGGTTGATATCACCGTAGAGACCCTGCTCCAGGAGATAAGTCAGGTCAGGCTGAGTGAGGGTTCCAGCACTTTGTTGCTGTCGCACGGCGAGGTTATCGCGGCCTCGGAGAATCTTCCCCTAGCCGCGATTGGATTGAACCCGGCTCTTCCTTCTTACGGGCAGACTCTATTTCTTGATAGCCTCTCTATGATCGGAAAAGCGATTGTAAAACCCCGATCGGATAATATCGGAGTAGACTTAATCGACACCGGAGAGCAGAAATTTTTTGTCGGCTATGCTGAAGTGGAACCTTTAGGCTGGCGGCTTTTTCTGTTGGTTCCAGAAGAAGACCTGCTCGGTCCGGCAGAAGCGAAGGCGCAAGCAATATTTTCAGAAGCTGAGCGAATCCGCGGTAACTTCGTACATCTTCTGATTTTTGCCGTACTTGCGATGGCGAGCCTCGGATACGTGGTGATGGCCCACCAGTCTCGCGGGCTGCGCAATCTTTTGGGAGGAATTCAACAATTCGGTAGCGGCAAACTTTTTCATCGTATTGATGATGACGGGACTGAATTCGGTGAACTTGCTCAGGCCCTCAATACTATGGCGGAGAGCATTCTCTCGAATAAACGGAGCCTGGATAAAGCGAACGCCGAGGTGGAGCAGGGGCGCAAGCTGACAGCTGTGGGACGTCTGGCTGCCGGGGTGGCTCACGAGGTCAACAACCCTTTGGCGACTATCTCCACTTACACGCAACTGATGCTGCGGCGATCAGATCTCCCCGATGATGCAACCGCCAATCTGCAGAAGGTGATGGGTGAAATCGATCGAATTCAGTTGAAATTACGCAATTTTCTGGATCTCTCGCGGTTGCAGAGCATTGTCAAAACCAGGGTGAATCCGAATACCCTGGTGAACGATGTCGTAGAAATGGCCAGGCATGAGGCCCGCGAACTGGGGGTGGAATTGCACCTGTCTCTGGATGACACTCTTGAAGAGTGGTCTCTCGATCAGTCCGGGGTCAAGCAGGTCCTGTGGAACCTGCTGGGTAACGCAATCGCTTCTCAGCCTGAAGGCGGAGAGGTACGGATTACGACCCGGCTCGTTCTGGTTGAAGAAGAGCCGCCCTCTTTCGTTCTTGAGGTGGAGGATGAGGGTCCAGGGATTGCGACAGATGTGTTGCCCCATATTTTTGATCCCTTCTTTACTACCAAGGAAGTGGGCAAAGGGACAGGGCTGGGACTTGCGGTTGTCAGCAGTATCGTTGAAGGACATAATGCGACGATTGAGGTGCAGAACCTGAAACCCAGAGGCTGCCGGTTTCGCATTGTATTTCCAGCAGGAGAAGAAGAATGACCACTGCTTTACGTCCTCGGATTTTGGTTGTTGATGATGATCGAGCACTGCTTGAAGCTCTCGTCCAGGCTCTTGAATCGATGGGCTACGAGGCTCGCGGTGAATTCGAACCTGAGCAGGGGTTGACCCGTATCGGCGACTGGGATCCGGATGCCGCTATCTTTGATCTTAAAATGCCGGGGATGGATGGGCTGGAATTGTTGCAGCGCACGCTTCTGCTCCAGCCCGAACTGCCTGTTCTGCTCCTGACCGCACACGGGACCATCGAGACCGCCGTTCAGGCCGTACAGGAAGGAGCTTACGATTTTCTGGAAAAGCCATTCGACCTGACCAAGATCGAATTGACGCTGCACAAGGCCCTCGATTATCGAGGCCAGAAGCGGCGTTACCGTCTTTTGGCCGAAACCACTGCCCGCAAGGGGGAGTTCGAAGGGATCGTTGGAGAGAGTGCCGCTATCCGTAAGGTGATTGATGCTGTAACGGCGGTCGCCGAAACCGATTCCACGGTCTTGATCACCGGAGAGAGTGGAACTGGCAAAGAGTTGATTGCTCGGGCTGTCCATGTTGCAGGCTCACGTAAGGAGAAACCCTTTGTGACTGTCGACTGCGCTTCCATTCCCGATTCTCTCCTGGAGAGTGAGCTGTTCGGTCATGTCAAGGGAGCCTTTACCGGTGCATATCGAGAACGAGCAGGTTATTTCGAGGCTGCTGCTGATGGCACCGTTTTTCTTGACGAGATCGGCGAAATTCCTCAAGTTCTGCAGAAAAACCTGTTGCGGATCCTTCAGGAAAAAACCTTTACCCGCGTAGGAGAGTCACGTCCACGAGTCACTGAAGCGCGGATCGTGGCTGCGACAAACCGAAATCTCAAAAAATGGGTGGAGGAGGGCGGGTTTCGTGAAGATCTCTTCTATCGGCTCAGGGTGATCGAAATACAGGTTCCCCCTCTGCGTGAAAGGTCGGAGGATATCCCCTTGCTGGTGCGTCATTATCTCGGGCGCTTGAACCGAAAGTTAAATCGCAAGGTCCAGCGAATCACTCCCGAGGCGATGGCGATTCTTCAGCACTACTCCTGGCCTGGCAACATTCGGGAACTGGTCCACCTGTTGGAACAGATCATGACCTTTCATGATCCTCAGGTGCTTGATCTGACCCACCTGCCTCAGTATTTACGGGCTGAGGCGGATCCGGCACTGCCTGCGGGTCCCTATGCCGATCTCAAGGAAAAGTTATTGGATGAGGCGGGTCTCGAATATTTCCAGAAACTGATGAGCCACTACCAGGGCAATATTACCCGGGTGGCTGAGCATGCTGGCCTCAACCGGCGCCACCTTCACCGGCTTTTGCAGAAGCTGGAGCTTGATCCTTCCCGCTATCGCAACTCCTGAGACATTTTAGTCCCAACGCCCCACTGTTAATCCTGCGGGTTCTTTTGCGCCGTTGTCATCCCTATGCCGCTTTGGTTGTGCGCAGGTCAGGGTCTGCGTTTGACAGGGTTTAGTTTCAGCAAAACTCCTCTGGATTATCTGTACAAATCATCCTTCTCACCTCCCTCCCGCCTGTTGGCGAGACATTTATGACTCAGCCTTTTTGTCTCAGGCGAGACAAACATGTCTCATCGCCGCCAGATTTTCTTCCGCGCTTCAAAGAATACATAACAATGTTTTGGATTGGCTGGATTTAATGCCCTGAAAAAACAGGGGCTTGGGCGATGACTGAGCCGCCTTACGGTCCTTTCTCATGAGATGGAACAGTGTTTGAAATGTGACTTGGGAGGAGCTTGGTTCCGCAGTTCTGTAATTGCTGATCTGGGGTCCCCCGGCCGACGCCGGAAGTTCGAGACTGCTGCAGATTTCCACAGCTGTAGTTATCGATTCATTCATGAAATTTGGTGAGGCTGTACTCCGCTTTTGGTTTCTCAGCCGCAAACAGGGTTCATAACACACATAGGGAGGAGTACTCGCATGAAGAGGTTTGGCCGGTTTTTTAGTTTACTGTTGTTGGTATTGTTTAGCACCACGAGTGTCTTTGCCGCTGAGTTGCCGGGGGTATCCCTGGGTAAGCTGGCAGAGGCTTTTGACGATGTGAAACTGGATCTGGGCGTCAGTACTTTGTATCGGGTCGACAGGGACCCATACTTCGGCGCTTCAGGCACCGCGACGCATGGCGTCGCTCAGAAGGATGCGAACTGGGGTGAAGTCTCTGCGCGCATTTCCTTTGCAGCGACCAAGAAGCTGGATTGGGCCGAGGTCTCGGCACAGGTCGGTGGTTACTATGCGACGATCGCCGGACAGGATGTTTATGGGACCCCTGCGGACGGTTCGACGACCTCTTTGGATCAAGCCTGGATTGAGTTTGTCAATATCAACGATTCATCGGTTTCGCTGAAGGTCGGTCGCCAGAACGTCCAAGTCGAAAAGTGGTTCGTTGTCGGCTCTTCTCAAGATCAGCAGACAGCCTTCTGGTTGATGGACCATTCCAGCTTCCCCTTTGCCGTCCAACTCGGCGCAAGCCTCGGTCCGGTGCAGACCAAGGTTTTCTATGCCCGCCCCGGCGGTGATATTCGCCAGACCGGTGATACGGATCTTCTCGGGTTGAATGCGCACCTTGATATTAATGAGGGCTCCTATGTCTATGCTGGACTCTTCAACAAAATCGATGATGGTGGCGATGTCCTGACCTACTCGTTCGGCGGTGAGACGGCAATTGTTGAAAATCTTCTCCTTGAGGGGGAAATCGCTCTTCAGGGTGGCGATGACCGGGATGCATATGCCGGTTTTGCGGCGGCGACCTACAGCTTCCAGACTGCCAAGTCGCCCTACCTGCGCGGAATGTACGTGACCTACTCCGGTGACGATGACCTGACCGATAACGATGAGGGTAACTATGACCAGATGTTCGATCACTTTTCCGGTTGGAATCGCTGGATTCAGGGTGAGCAGACTGGAGAAATCTGGCTGCTTAACAGCAACAAGAGTGTCGCTATCGCCGAAGTCGGCTTTTCACCATGGGAAGCGACCACCCTTTCTCTCCATTACCTGAACCACAAAATCAACGAGCCTGCAGCGTTAGGTATAACTGCTGATGACTGGGCCGACGAAGTGAACCTGTTTATTGATACAGGACTCAGCGACAACATGTTCCTGAGTTTCGGATTTGGAGCCGCGGTTCCTGGTGATGCTGCCGAGCAACTTACCGGGGGGAGCGATACCGCCACCTTCGGCCAGGTTCTTCTGATGTACTACTTTTAAGTTGATCGGTTGCCCTAAGCTCGATTCTTTCACCAGGGTTGGGCAGACAAAGATGTTCATATTTAAAGCAGTGGATCATCACTAACTGATAGGAGGAACAGCTAAATGTTAAGACCATTGTTGTTTTTTGCAGTACTGATTGTCTCAATCGCGATCATATCCCCCAATGCGATGGCTTTCTCGAAGAAGTCGCTCGTGTGGGAAAAATGTACCGGCTGTCATGTGCCCGTAGGAGGGAAGATCTCCAGGGTTGAAGAACTGCGTACCACGCCTGAGGAGTGGGTGGTCATCGTCGATCGGATGGCGCGACTGCACGGGATGGATCTGGAGTCGGGTGAGATGAACCCGCTTATTAAGGAGCTTAGCGCGACCCAGGGACTTACCGTCGAGGAAGCCGAGCAGGTTAAATATCTCGATCTGTACAACAACCCGCAGAATGTGGAGACACCCCAGGCCGGTGCTCCGGAGAAGCTGTTTGTTACCTGTGTGCGTTGTCACAGTGCGGGTAAAATTCTTTCTTATCGAATGACCGAGTCGGCCTGGGCAAAAATTCGCGACTTCCATCTCTATATGACTCCGACCGTTATCGGCCAGATGCGCGAGATGAAATGGATTCCTGAGGCCGATGCCGTGTTGGCACAGCTGGCCAAGAGCCAGCCCTATGGCAAAGCCCTGAAAGCGCCTAAGAATTCTCCCGCTGGTGCCTGGTTGATTCTGGGGTATGAGCCTGGTAAGGGGAATTACCGCGGAACTGCAACCATCAAAAACGCCGCACACGGAGACTATGATGTGGCTGGCTCCTGGCAGTATGCCGATGGTTACAGCGAAAGTTTCTTCGGCGATGCATCTCTCTACGGCGGAAGTGCATTCCGTATCAATACACAGCATAACGGCTCAACAACCTTGGGAGCTTTCAGCTTTGCTGATGGCGTTTTACGTGGTCAGTATAGTTTCCCCGCCCCCAATTTCCGCACATCCACCAGCACCTGGTATCAGTTAAACGGCAAGGCACAGGTCCTCAAGATGAGTCCCAGCTATCTGGTCAGTGGTGAAACAACCACTCTGATGCTGGAGGGGACAAAACTGCCGAAGATCACAGTAGCTGATGTCAGTGTTTCCGGTGGCGCCTTGAAGGTGATCTCAGCAAAACAGCAGGGCGCCAATGCGATTGAACTGCAAGTCCTGTATCGCGGCAAAGGTTCGGCAAAAACCAGGATCAGTGTCAAAGGGCTGGCCGCCGGTAGCCTGAACTTGGTCTCGCAGGTCGACTATATCGCCATCACTCCCGAGTTGGGGCGTGCCAGGGTCGATGGTGGGCAGCACTTCCCCGCTGAAGGGGTGCAGTTCGATGCCATCGCCTATTCCAAGGGATCAAAAGGGGATGATATCGCTTTGGGACCGGTTGCCGCTAAATTTAGCTTGAGCGAACTGGTGACCCGGCCCGGGGATGATGACCTGGTCTGGTTGGGAGAGATTGGGGCCGCTGGGACCTATCTCCCTACCTCGGATTACGGACCAATAGAGGTGAGAGAATTTCACGCTGAAGGGATCGGCCTCGTCAAGGTCGTCGCTGAGTATAAGCGTGGCGATCGGAGTTACGCGGCTGAGGCCAGACTGGTGGTCACTGAACCCGATTATATCCCAAGGATAAAATAGCTATGAATCACCTGTGGGCAGATCATAGAGTTTTTGCTGTCGGCGATAGCGCGATCCTCTTCGGGGTGGATCATGCAAGTCTGTTCTCCATCGACGCGGAGACTCGTGAGGTTATTCAGCGCCTGGGTACGCAGCAGTCACTGAATCTCAACGAAACCGTTCAGCAAGATCGGGAAATTCTGGCCGCGTTGCGAGACGCCAGGATTCTGTTGACGGAAGAGGAGGCGAAAAGGCCTGCTCCCGAACTTCCGCACCCACAAGGGATTCCATTGGTGACAATGGTTCTGGAAGTGGCTCAGGATTGTAACCTGCGCTGCACCTACTGTTACGCCGAAGGGGGAGCTTACGGAGGAGATCGGCGCCTGCTCACTCCGCAAATGGCCCGCAAAGCCGTCCGTCTCCTGATTCAGGAGGCGGGCGACCGCGAGCTGGTCACTCTGGTTTTGTTTGGTGGCGAACCGCTACTCAACATGCCGGCGATCGAAGCGGCGGTCGAGGAGGCCGAGCTCAGAGGTCAAGAGACCGGTAAAAGGGTCCAAATGTCTTTGACCACCAATGGCACGCTCTTAAATCCAAAGATCATCAGCTTTTTACAGCAAAATCGTGTGGCGGTTTCAGTCAGCCTCGATGGCCCGCCAGATCTGCACGATGCCAATCGGCCTGACGCTGCCGGACAGGGCAGCTACGCCAGAATTCTGCCAAACCTGAAAAGGCTACTTAAGAACAGCCCGGCACCGGTTGCCGCCCGGGTAACCTTGACCCCGGACCAGTGGGGACGGATCGAAGAGGTTCTCGATCACCTGAGCGGTCTTGGGTTTCATGAGGTCGGAATTGCTCCGGCCAGCCCGATTACCAATGAACTGCTTCCCAGTCTTGTGCAGGAAGAGATTCTCCTCAAGGGGTTCGCCGCAATGACGCACCGCTTTAAGGAGGAGGCCGTTAAGGGACGGATCCTTCCGTTCAGTAACATTCTTGACCTGCTGGGGCGGCTTCATCTGGGACAGACGAAATCTGTGGCCTGTGGAGCCGGGTTCGGCTACCTGGCGGTCGATGCCGAGGGGAACTTTTTCCCCTGTCACAGACTGGCCGGGGAGGAAATGTTTCAGGTCGGCGATCTCGATACTGGAGCCGATATGCAGAAAATCGAGTCGAGTCTGGCCATCCTTACCGCAGGCAAAGAACAGATGTGTTCCGACTGCTGGGCCAGAACTCTCTGTACTGGGGGCTGTCATTACGAAAACCACCTCAGAGAGAGCAAGCTGGGTCTGCCTCCGGGAAGCAGCTGTTATTTTATCCGTAGTTGGCTGCAACTCGGTATCGAACTTTATGCTGAATTACGTAGTACAGGTGCTGACTCTTTGCTTGAGCGCTTGGAGAAACGGGCCGCCTGTTAACTTTATCGACACCTATCACGAAAGGTAGAACTCATGGATAAGAAAAGACGGATCGAGGCCCTGAACCAGAAAGCCCGGGCCATAGAAGCGTTGTCCGAGGGGGAAAAGAAATCGGTGGAGGCTCTCGCTGAAGGAGATCCTCTGAATATGCCGGTCGGTTGTACCACCATCTTTGATACCGGCTGGGAAACCAACCCGCGCCCGGCTACGCCGATCGGGAACTGCCTTTCGTCAGCGCGGGACTTTCACGGTTGCGCCGGGGATTGCTGGTGGCCGGCACAGGTCCCGGATGGACTCACCAATAATCCGGATTTTGATGTGGCCTGCCCCAATATCGCCCGGGACTGGCGCACCCTGAAATAGGGAGGTGCGGAAGTTAGCCGGGGTTAGACCGGCGGCGAACAATCCCTTCATTAGTGAAAAACAGGAGTCATTCATGAATATCAAAAAGTACGCTTTTATTGCAGCACTACTGCTTTGTAGTATGACGGTCGGTGATCGGGTTGAAGCCAAGGACCTGATATTCCACATGGGGTACGAGATGATCCAGGTCATCGACGCCGACACCGATGCCATAATCAACATCCCGATCAAGGGGGCTGCCCGCGATTCGGTTTTTTCTGCCGACAAGAAGTTTCTCTATGTAACCGGCACGCGCAGAAACATTCAAAAACTTGATTTGCAGAAGATGCAGATCGTCAACAATATTAAGGTCGAAGAAAAAGGCTGGGAACGCTTCATCTATGGGCTCGCCGTCAGCCAGGATGGCAAGACCGGCTACGTCAATGTCTTTTCCCGCCGGACCGAAGCTGGCGAGGTGGTCATAGGCCATCCGCAGGTCCTGCAGATTAACCTCGACACCGGCAAGATCCTGCGTAGCGTCGAGGTCCCCTTCGGTGTTGTTAGCTTGTCTCTGGTCGAAAATGACACCAAACTCTATGCCATCGGGCAAGACATTTATACCCTCGACATCTCAAAGAAGCAGATGAGGATCGTTGATACTATTTCCATGTTTGATAAGGGGATCAATATCCTGGCGCTCTGGCACTACACCGCAGAGAACGACGGGGTCTGGCTCTCTCCCTATTACTCTGCCGAAGGGATGGGGCTGCTGAGCATCGACACCCAGAGCGGCAAGGTCGACATGACCATGCTGCAGGGTGAACCGCCTTTTGCTTACAATGCAATCTACTCCCCGGACAAGACCCAGGCTTACGCGGTTATGGATGAGGTCGCGGTCATCGATCTGAAGACCAAGACCTACACCAAGATCGTGCCGATTCCAGAAGGCACTTGTTACGGCGTCATACCGACCACTGACGGCAAGAAGATTTATGCCGGAGCAGGGGGATCGACGGTTACGGTCTTCGATGTCGCAACCATGCAGCCAATCAAAATATTGCAGATGGAAACCGATGGCATGGGGATGCGCAGGTTGACCCTATAGAACCAAGAGTGCGGAGCCTGAATTCGGGCTCCGCGCTCTACTGTTTGAAAGGCAGATATGGAATACGCGGTACGTCTAGCGAACCCCGGACCACTTCCCGAAGACCCACGCCAGTGGTGTTCAGAGAGCTGGCAGAAGCTGCTGCCAGCAGGACCTCTTAGGGCGGTCTATTTCGGCTCCGAGTTCTGTCAGGATCTGCTCCCGACAGTCGCCGAAGCGGAAAATTTCTGCGCGCTGGCCAAAGAAGCCGACCTGGAAGCGTTGCTGTTGACTCCGGTGGTCAGGGCGGACGGCCTTAGCCGGGTGCTGAAGCTGGTCACCGACCTCGAAAACCGGGGCTGGGCTCCGACCCTGGTTTTCAACGACTTGGGGGTGCTGCGGATGCTGCACAACGAACACCCTGCGACCAAACTTCAGGCCGGCCGGTTGATCAACCGTGCGTTGCGTGATCCGCGTCTTGCCGTGCAGCCGCTGGAAGCACAACCCCGGCAGACGTCCAGAGGCGGGGCAATCCGAACCCTGTTGTTGCGCTACGCGGTTGCCGGGCTGGAGACCGATGCCGATCTGGAAGGGAGCTATCTTGGCGATGGGACGAGCAATCTACAGCGGGTGCTGCACCTCCCTTACGTGTTCGCGGCTTCGGGGCGCAACTGCCTGCTCAAGGCCGATACACAGCAGGATGATAAGAATTTTGCCAAGTGGCTGAGCAACCCCTGTCCGGCGCCCTGCCGTGGACGCTGGCACGCGGAGGAACGGGCAGATCTCAGTCTGCCCCTCTGGCGGGCGGGGAACACTATCTTCTATGAGGCTACCCAAACCGCGGTCGAAGCCCATCTGGCCCGGACTGACCGAATCGTCATCCACCAAAGGCCGCTACCATGAAACTGCTTGCTCCCTTAAGAGATTCTTCAGAGGTGGAGACTTTGCTGGCGGCTGGGGCGGAGGAGTTCTACTGTGGAATAACCCCACCAGATTGGCAGGAGCGTTTCAGTCAGAGTTGGATCAACCGGCGTTCGCCAGGTTCGGCTGGCGTTGCTGATCATACCGATTTCAAGCGGATTCTGGCGCGTGCTTCGGGCCGCCCCGTTTTTGTGGCTCTCAACGCGCCCTATTACCCGGCCGAGGCCCTGGAGATGCTCACCGAGTTCAGCACTGCGCTGCTTGACGCGGGGGCCTCCGGTCTGATCGTCGCCGACCTCGACCTGTTGCTCACCCTGGCAGAAGCCGGGCTGGCCGCTAAAATTCATCTTTCTAGTCTGGCGACCTGCACCAATCCTGGCTCCGCAGCTTTCTATCAGGAACTGGGAGTCTCCCGGATCATTCTGCCGCGCCATCTGACTCTGGCAGAAATTGAAGCGAGCCTGGTTCCCGGGTTGGAGTTCGAAGCCTTCTTGTTGAACGATGGCTGTGTCTTTGAGGAAGGGCTGTGTGCGACCACCCATGCCGCTGGGGCCTTCTGCCTGAACGATGGCGAAGAAACACAGGGTGTCTCGGGGCAGACCCTGGAGAACTATGAATTTTGGAAGTGGACCCTCAACCATTGCGGTTGCAAGACCAATCGCGGCTATCCGGTCGGCCCTTGCGGCTTGTGTGCTCTGCCGCGCTTGCTGCAAATCGGCATGAGCAGCCTCAAGGTGGTGGGGCGCGAAGCTTCGCTGCCCAGGAAAGAGGCCTCGGTGCGTCTGGCCGCCATGGCGTTAAAATTGGCGCGGGCCGGTGCCGGTCCTGAGGAGATCCGCGTAGCGGTGATTGAACTGCGTGGTGGCGCCTCGCTCTGTCAGGGAGGGCACCTCTGCTACTATCCCGATGTCTGGGCCGGTCAGGAACCAGAGGGGGTCAAATGCTGAAAGCGGTTAAACAATTCACACGCCACTTGCGGGGTAAGAAGGGATTGCTTACGGCAGTATTTCTTCTTGGCTTGGCCGGGTCGGCAACATCTCTGGCGACGCCACTGATCGGCAAGAGCTTTATCGATGCCGTGGCGGAGCGGAGAGATTTTTCCGGCGTGCCGCTCATTGCCGCAGCTCTGCTCGGGTTGGCCGTAGCTGATCTGTTACTGGGGACGCTGACCCGGGTGGTGCATACCAAACTCTCGGCGGCGGTGCTGGTCGAGATCAGGGAGCGAATTTTTGCGCACTGTATTAATGCGCCACTGACAGCGCTTGAGCGTTTTCGCCACGGCGATCTGCTGAGCAGGTTTGGTACCGACATCTCCAAGATTCAGACTCTGTTGGTTGATGGAGCTCTCGGTTTTATTCAAAACCTGATCTTTCTGAGCGTGGCGGCGGCGATTCTATTCAACCTCTCCAGTAGTCTGGCGCTTTGGAGTTTTCTGGGGATTGCCATCGCACTGGTGATTACCGCAGCCTTTCGGGGCCCGATTGAATCTGGGACCAGGGGCATTCGGGAGGTCATGGCCGGGCTCTCGCACTTTCTTTCGGAACGGCTGGGGGCCTTGCGCGCTATACGCTTGCATGCCACTCAGCAAGAGGAGCAGCAGCGCTTCGGCCGACATAATGCCGATCTGGTCAGCAAACTGCTGAAGTTTCAGGTGCTGGATGCGGCGGCTTCAGGCCTGCCCGGCATCACCCTGACCGCAAATCTGGCCTGGATCTACCTCTTGGGGGGTGGGTTATTGGAGCGGGGCGAAATCAGCTTGGGCACCTTTGTCGCCTTCATCCTTTATCAGGGCCGTCTGTACGGACCTGCGCGAGGACTGTTGGGGTTGGTGCGGAATCTTCAGGAGGTGCGTGTGAGTCTGGAACGGGTCACAGAGATCCTCGATGATGATGGCGAACTCTGTGGCCAGACGAAGATGGATGATCACTGCGAGGCTGGCCTCCTCATCAAGGAGGTCTCCTTTACTTATCCGGGAAACCCAGAGCTGTTGCATGGCGTAACTCTTCAGATCTCTGCCGGGGAACAGGTGGCTCTTTTCGGTACGTCTGGAGCGGGGAAGTCGACTCTTGTGCAGATTCTTTTCGGCCTGCGGCGGGCACAACAGGGACAAGTTTTATTGGGCGGAAGGAGCATCGGTTATGCGGGGAGCGAGCCCTTTCTGCTGCATGCATCGGTCGAGGAGAACCTACGCTACGGTAATCCTCAGGCCAGTTTTGATACTGTCGTTGCTGCGGCGCGTATTGCTGCGGTTCACGATTTTGTTGAAGAACTCCCGCAGGGCTATCAGACGATCATCGGCGGTCGGGGCCTGGTGCTCTCTGATGGGCAGCGACAGAGGTTGGGAATTGCCCGGCTGGTTCTGAAGCACCCCGATATTCTGGTTTTTGACGAAGCCTTTTCGGCGCTGGATCCCGAAACCGAGGCTCTGGTACGGCGCAACCTCTGGAACCATTTCCAGCAGCAGATCATTTTGATGATAACGCATCGGCTCGGGGGATTGGACGAGTTCGATCATCTTTATCTACTGCAGAACGGGCATCTTCGTGAGGTTGACGAAAAGGGGCTTGTTACGGCTCTGGGGGTACCCACTCTCAGTGAAACTGGAGCAGATAAAAAAGCTGCAATTCAACCAATTGTTCAACCAGCACACAACATCCATACTCTTGAAGTAGAACGGAGATCGGCATGAATCAGCAGTTGAACTCCGCAGCCGAAAGGACACTTCGGATTGGGATTATCGATACTGGAGTGAACCCCTGGCATTCCCATGTTCGCGGGCAGGTGAGTGGTATGCGGATTTTTTCGGACTCTCAAGGGAGAATTCAGGAGGATGAAGATTTTCGGGACATTGTCGGCCACGGTACGGCGGTCGCCGGAATTTTGCGTCAAGGGTTGCCCGATGCCGAACTCTTTGTACTGCGGGTCTTTGATGGGGAGTTGAATTCCTATCCATCGTTGGTGGCCCGGGCTCTTCTGAGGGCCGCTGCTGAAGGGTGCCAGATTATTAATCTCAGCTTGGGAATGCCTCCCGGTCCAGGAAGCGATGTTCTTGAGCAGGCCTGCCGAGCTGCTCTGGAGGCAGGATCTGTGCTGGTGGCGGCTGGTCATCCACAGAAGCCGGGTCTGCTCCCTGCAGCCTTGGCCGGTGTGGTTGGTGTGATCTCCGCTGAGCATCTTGATCCGGGGGAGATTGAGATTGATCCGCAGCGTTCTTATTCACACCAGACCTCAGGTTGGCCGCGCGATCTAAAAGGCCTGCCACCTGCGGCGAACCTGTGGGGCAATTCTTTTGCCTGTGCTCGGGTCAGTCTCGATTTGGCGCTGAATACCAGCCTGGGCGAAGAGGATAGCTTATCCCTTTGCCTTTGAGTTGCGCGTATTGTCTGTATTTTTCGAATTTATCGTACGTTTACATCCTCCAACTATAGAGAAAGGATCGAATCGATGCCCGGAGAAGTATTTCGCGTCAATATGTCAAATCTGTCGGTGAGCATAGAAGAGTTTCCCGCCAAATGGGCGGGACTCGGAGGACGGGGGCTGACCTCGACCATCGTCGCCGAGGAAGTGCCGCCGACCTGTCATCCGCTTGGCGAGCACAATAAACTGGTTTTTGCCCCGGGATTATTGACTGGCACACCTGCTGCCAATTCGGGGCGTATGTCGGCCGGGGCCAAAAGCCCACTGACCGGTGGTATCAAGGAGAGCAACGTCGGCGGGACAGCCGGTCAGCTATACGCACGGATGGGGATCAGGGCGCTTATCATTGAGGGACAACCGACTGGTGACGGCTTCTACCGTTTGCACATCACCAAGGATAATGTTGAGATCAGTGAAGATACCGAACTGGTTGGCCAGGGCAATTTCGCGGTGATTGAGACCCTCAGGCTGAGAATGGGCAAACGGGTTGGGGTGCTCAGTATCGGCAGCGCCGGTGAAATGAAAATGTCTGCGGCCAATATTTCTGTTTGCGATCCGGAAGGGAAAATTCGCAGTTTCGG
Organism: Deltaproteobacteria bacterium; assembly: GCA_024280485.1. Classification (GTDB taxonomy): domain Bacteria; phylum Desulfobacterota; class Desulfuromonadia; order Desulfuromonadales; family Geopsychrobacteraceae; genus Geopsychrobacter. Next base: position 2,284 of record JAJRQB010000029.1, on the reverse strand, counting down.
CCGCGGCGGTCTCGGTGCCGTTATGGGCGCAAAGAGGATTAAATGCATCACCCTGGACGCCACTGATGGCCCCGGGGTGGAAATCGCTGATCCGGAGCAGTTCAAAAGTGCCTCCCGGGCTTTTTCCAAAGCATTGCTGGGGCATCCGGTGAGCGGGGAAGGTCTGCCGAATTTCGGAACGAACGTTCTGGTCAATGTCATTAATGAGGCGGGTGGGTTGCCGACCAGAAACTTCCGTTACGGGCAATGCGCGGGGCACGATAACTTCTCCGGCGAGACCATGCGCGAGCGTATTCTGGAGAGAGGGGGAAAACCCCGTCATGGCTGTCATCCCGGCTGTATCATCCAGTGCTCCCAGGTCTATAACGACAAGGATGGCAACTATCTGACTTCAGGATTTGAATACGAAACCATCTGGGGGCTCGGCGCCCATAGCGGCGTGGAGGATCTGGATTGTATCGCACTGGCTGATCAGCTTATGGATGATATCGGCGTCGATTCCATCGAAACAGTGGTTGCTGTCGGAGTGGCGATGGAGGGAGGTGCATTACCTTTTGGTGACGGCGATGCCGCCGTCAGTCTGATCAGGGAGATCGGTTCCGGCACTCCTTTGGGACGCATTCTCGGCAATGGTGCGGCTTCAGTCGGCAAGGCTTATGGCGTGACCCGGGTGCCGGTGGTCAAGGGGCAGGCGATTCCGGCCTATGATCCGCGGGCGATCAAGGGGATCGGCATCACCTACTGTACAACTCCCATGGGGGCTGATCATACCGCAGGATACGCTGTGGCTTCGAATATCATGGGGATCGGCGGGCTGGTAAATCCGCTGAGCAAGGAGGGACAGATAGAGCTATCGCGGGAATTGCAGATAGTGACTGCCGCAGTCGACAGTACCGGTCTGTGCCTCTTTGTTGCGTTGGCGCTCTCCGATGATCCCGAGGCCTTTCCCGCCCTGGTCACAATGCTCAGCGCCCGCTACGGAGAATCGTTGGCCGGTGAAGATGTCGCTGCGCTAGGGAAAAAAGTTCTTCTTCTTGAGCGCGAATTTAATCTGGCGGCAGGCTTTACCAACAAGGACGATCGCCTGCCGGAGTTTTTCAGTGAGCCGATTCCTCCTCACAATGCCGTTTGGGATTTTAGCGGGGAAGAGATCGACGAGTTCTGGAATTTTTAAGCAGAATCACTTCGAAATTGGTTCAACCCTGCTTCCTCAGATAGAGGAATATGATCTATCTTCCCCTCTTCAGGCTCACTACGTGCTTACCGGTGATGCGGCAAAATAGCGCCGCATCACCTCGGTATGCATCGTAAAACCGAGTTTGATCGGTTCTTCGATCAGCGCGACCTCCTGGGTTTCGGCTGAAGTGAAGGGTTTGAACAGCTTAAGCGGCTGTGGCTTGGCCAGGCCGAAGATGACCAGGGTGTGGTCGAGGCCGTTTTGGATGTCGTATAGACTGATTTCGCTGGCGGCGATATCGATGCCGGTCTCCTCGTGTAATTCCCGGCGGGCGCCCTGTTGCCAGGTCTCGCCGAGATCGAGGTACCCTCCGGGGAGGGTCAGGGTCCCTTTTTGCGGTTCAATATTTCTGCGAATGACGATTAGGCCATCTCCTAGCGGCAACAAGACAACCACCACCGGCAACGGATTCAGGTAGCTGGTGTTGTGGCAGGCCTGGCAATGTCTTGGCCAAGCTGCTGTGCCGGGATATCTGTTTCCGCAATAAGAGCAGTGGCTGTTTATTGTCAGCATGAATAATCCTTCCAAGAAAAAAATCAGCTTTAATTCCACTCTACTGGAAAACCTCGAATCAATGAAACCATAGTTCTATTTTTGTCTGTGGATTAAATGGCCACTGTGGAGAAAAGCCACAGCCTTTTGGTCGCGAACTGGCGACCTCGAGGTGTTTTGTGTCCAATATCTCTACATAATCAATAAATGTAGAGATATTGTATGCACAGCTAACTAGCTGATATTGCGAAGAAAATCAATATTATAATTTGGCATTGCCGTTGCAATATGGATTGAGCAACAGCGCATCATTACTTATGCGTATCTCATCTACCTAAAGGAGTATGACAATGGAAAAGAAGTTTGAAAACGATCTCGAAGAAGTCGAAGTCAGTAACGAAGAGCCACTGGTTTTGGAAGAAATTCAGGTCGAAGAGCTCGCTATCGACGGCATCTGCGGGGTGTACTGAGATGGCTGCGGCAGGCATCAAGCTGCATCCCGCCTGCCGCGTGCGGCAGGAAGAGTTCGGCCTCCTGTTTTACGATCAGCGGGGG
>JAJRQB010000004.1 GCA_024280485.1 Deltaproteobacteria bacterium | reverse complement strand
GAGGTAAGCAGGGTTGAAACGGGTTACCTGCCTCAGGCTTATTGAGAGAGAAGAATGAACAGGAGCCGTGTACGAGGCCCGTACGCACGGTTCTGTGAGAGGGATGAGATGAGCTGGTTGCTCATCTCACCCTACTCGATTACTGGGATTCAGAACATTTGAGATCGGACCAATCTCCACAACTTTTTCCAAAGCTTTCAGTGAGGGTTACGTGGCAAAAATATCTAAGTACAAAGTTGATGTTTTTTGGGAAAAGCTGAGAACGGAGCTGGTGGCACATGGCGATTAAGCGGGGGAAGAGCGATTTCATCTGGTGCCATCTGTCACAGTCATACAAAGCCCTGGGTAAGTGTCCAGAATGCCAAAAGTTTCCCTGTCGAGATCTGAGTAAGTCTGATCTGGCTCATTTTGAAAATGATGATTCTTTTATCCTTTCGATCATCAAGATCGAGAAAAGGAAGGTTGCTATGATTTTTTTGCTAGATTCAAACAATACTCTGACAAAATTTTCGGGGAAAATTGACAGTTTGAATGCCGAACAGGAACAAGCTACAGAGAAAATCTTCGATGTTGCCTTCTATTACGAACAGAAAATGACCTGGATTGCTGAAAGCAAAGCAAGAGAAGAGTCAAGCGGAACTGAAACGGAGTCCAAAATCGACTGTATCGTTGAGAACAAGGACGGTACAATTCTTCGGTGTGAGCTAGATCCTTCAATTCCAATCCCAGAAGCCGCCAAAATTTATCCGATCAAAACGATACTGGTCAAATATTGGAAACCAATAAAAATTAAAATTGAAGATTCAAATCAGGAAAAAACACCAAAGGGAAAAAAATCTGAAAGTTGACAGGCGGTCAGAGCTGTAGGGACAAGGATTCAAATACGCATGGTAACTACGCGGGTTTTCTGATTTATCAGAGTATGTAGGAATTGCATGTCTAAGTCGAATTCGGCTCTCATCAGCCACTGACACAGCTTTCGAAACATCCGATATTTCCGGTAGATCGGCGAGTGTGTCAATTGCCTAACGAGTGAGATTTTAGAAAGAAATAGATTTGTGCTATATTATTTCTTGAAATGAGTAGAATTAATTTTTTCCATAGGCTGTGGCAACTTGCCGGCTTCTTATTCTTGGCCCTTGTTTGTGTCGGTCAAGTCTATCAATCTGTCCACTTACATCATTTTCACACAAATGACTCGGTAGCATTCGCAGTCAGCGCCCACCCCTTAGGACCAGAATCTGATTACGACCAAAATCATCAACATCACGAAGATGACTCTTCGCACGAAGATAAAAACGAACACAACTACACGAAAAATACCGACTGGAATGTCGCTCGCTCAAAATCAACAACGGATATAAATTTCGATTTGTTGACTGAGTTTGTCCCTGCCTACACTCTGGGACATATCGTTTTCGACAAAACTTACCCCATCTCCCAAACCCTGCCATACAAGAAAAAGCGCTATACCGCTTTTCTGATCATCCGTGGTCCGCCCCAGCTTGCCTGATTTCTATTAAACAAATATTTTAAAAACAACAGATTCTTTACCGGAGTTTTGCCGAAATGTTTTGTCTCGGTGAAACATCCTAAGAGGTTTTACTTATGGGTGCTTTTGCAAAGAAAGCCATGGGCAAGGATTCTTTTATCCTTGTGGCTTTTATCTCGATTTTATTATTTCTTGCCGTTGATGCCAGTGCTCATGGCGTGACCGCAGGAGACAAGGGCTATATACAGGAAAGTTCGGGGACCATGATTATCCCTTTCATCTACTTGGGTGCGAAGCATATGGTCACCGGATACGACCATTTACTCTTTTTGTTTGGTGTGATCTTTTTTCTCTACCGCTTAAAGGATGTCAGCATTTATGTGACTCTATTTGCAGTGGGACATTCAGTGACTCTGCTCTCCGGCGTCCTGATGGATTTCAGTGTCAACGCCTATATTATCGATGCGATTATCGGTTTCTCGATTGTTTACAAGGCGCTGGACAATATGGGAGCATATCAACGCTGGTTCGGTTTTCAGCCCAGCACCAAGATTGCTACCCTAGTTTTTGGCCTGTTCCATGGCTTTGGCCTGGCGACCAAAATCCTCGAATACAAGATATCATCGGATGGTTTGATCCCCAACCTTTTCGCATTCAATGTGGGGGTGGAGTTAGGGCAACTTATTGCTTTGGGATTGATCCTGATTGTCATGGGTTTTTGGCGGCGTACCGCCAGCTTTACTCGCCACGCGTATAGCGCCAATGTCGCTCTGATGGCGGGTGGTTTTATCTTCGTGGGTTACCAGATGACCGGTTTTTTCATTTCCTAATCGATTCCAGAGGCAAATATAATGAACAACAATAGTAGACCGTCCAACACTGATCACCCTTCGGCAGCCAAGCTGATCAAGTCAACTGTCGTCGCTATCGCACTTGCGGCCCTCATTCTCGTGACCGCTGTCCTTCCCGCCGAATACGGCATCGATCCAACCGGGGTCGGTAATTTTCTTGGCCTGACCAAGATGGGTGAAATCAAGGTTTCTCTTGCTCAGGAAGCCGCCGCTGAAATGGTTACTGCTACTGCCAAGGTCATGAAAACTGAGACCCAAGAGGTTGCCAAACCAGTGGCAAAGGCGAGCGAAAATACCGTTGAGACACAGGTTCAAAAATCCGTAAAATCCGATAGCATTACGTTGTCTCTCGCACCCGACCAAGGAAGAGAGGTCAAAGTGAAAATGGTGAAAGGTGGCAAAGTTAATTATCAATGGAAGACAAGTAATGGTCGCGCCAACTTTGACGTTCATGGCGACTCAAAGAAGCACAGAATCGATTACTTCAACTACAGCAAAGGCTCTACCGTAAGTGATGCTGGCGTACTGGAAGCAGCGTTCGACGGGAACCACGGCTGGTTTTGGAGAAACCGTACTGGCGAGACCATGACTATTACACTGGAAGTGGAAGGTGAATTTACGGAGATGACTGAAGCGGTATAATCTCTACCTTCTGCGAGAATAGTGATCTAAGTTGCATGGACCATAATATTCTGAAAGGCCTACAATTTGGGTGAAAATTGGGTCTGCAATTTATTATGTAGAGGCACTTTTTCAGCCATACTACGGACCCTGACAGCTACGGCTTCAGTACAGTTAATCACTGTTATTAGCACAAGAAGATGGACCAGGAATTTCATACCAAATAGCGCGAACTTCGCGATTCTATTGACAACTAACAACAGGAGAAAAAATGCGTAAAATCTTTATTTGTCTGCTGACTCTGCTTGCTTTGACCATAGCCACAGCCTACGCTGGATCGAATCATTCTCATGGGTCTTCGACGCCCATTGCCAAAGACGAAGCCTTGGTAAAAGCGACGGACATAGTTAAAGGCTTTGTTAAAAAAGGGAAAGTCGATTCCTCCTGGGCTGAAGTCGCTCCGGCTTCTGTCGAAAAAAATAAGAGGAGGTTCGGTGATGAGTGGGTTGTGACTTTCAATAACCCTAAGGTTAAAGACACGGCAAAGCAAACGATATACGTGTTTTTGACTTTGGGTGGCGAATATAAGGTGGCGAATTACACCGGGATCTGATCTCACATTGGAACGCCTGTTTCAAATCTGATATCCAGCCGGTGCGCTGTCGTCCATTAGCAGCGCATCGGCACCAATCACACAACAAACAATTTTCGGGGTCTACCATCGGATTTCGTAGATGGTGGGGCACCCTTAAGTCTGGTAATCTTTTCATGACGGGGGTGTGGCTTATGGGGTCAGTGGCTCGTTTATTCAAGTTCACTTAGACTTGAAATGCCGCCCCCGTCATTTGCAT
>JAJRQB010000028.1 GCA_024280485.1 Deltaproteobacteria bacterium | reverse complement strand
TTCAGCATCTTCCCCCTGTTCACCACCGCCTTCACCAAGCATTTGTACGTAACCACCCAGCGGAATCGCACAGACGAGATATTCGGTCTCTCCCCAGGTTTTTGAGATCAACTTCGGTCCAAATCCGAGTGAAAACTTGAGAATTTTTACCCCGGCAAGACGGGCAACACAGTAATGTCCAAGTTCATGGACAAAGACCAGAATCCCGAGCATGATTATTCCGGCAATCATGGTCATCTACTTAACTCCCTCTGCTATTAATCGTTCGGCCTGTTCACGGCCCCAGCTGTCGGCCTTAAGGACCTGATCGAGCTCTGTAATTGCTATCGACTTATGACTTTTCATCACCTGGGTAATAATTTCAGGGATTTGAAGAAACCCGATCTTCTCCTGTAAGAAAGCCGCAACCGCAACCTCATTGGCCGCGTTCATCACAGCCGGACAAGTACCACCCTTCTCAAGGGCCTGATAGGCAAGACCCAAACAGGCAAAACGCTCAAGATCTGGCTCTGAAAAACTGAGATCACTGCAACGGCACAAATCAAGAGGGTTTTGTTTAAGTGGCAGGCGTTCAGGCCAGGAGAGTGCGTAAGCAATCGGTGTTTTCATATCGGGGATACCAAGCTGAGCAATCACCGCCCCATCACAGTATTCCACCAGAGAATGGATAATACTTTGTGGATGGATATGAACTGCAATTTGCTCGGCAGGCAGATTAAAGAGCCAACGCGCTTCAATGACTTCTAACCCTTTATTCATCATAGTTGCAGAATCGATCGTGATCTTCTGCCCCATCTCCCAGTTAGGATGCGCCAAGGCATCCGCAAGGCCAACGCGCTGCAAATCATCCAGACTTGTGTTCCGGAACGGGCCTCCCGAGGCAGTGAGAATCAAACGGCGAACATCTTGCCCTCGCTGTCCAGCCAAGGATTGGAAAATCGCCGAATGCTCACTATCAACCGGAATAAGTCGCACTCCCTGACGTTCAACTTCTGCCATAAAAAGTTCACCGGCAGCGACCAGTATTTCTTTGTTAGCCAGCGCAATATCCTTACCGGCATGCACAGCGGCCATAGTTGGGACCAAACCGGCAGCGCCAACAATCGCAGAGACCAACATATCAGCAGCAGGATGAGTGGCACAGCAAACCAAACCATCAACACCAGTGAGAATTTCAGGGCCATCAGTGCCCATCTCATCGCGTAGCCGCTGTACGGCAGATTCATCAGCCACAGCAACGACTTCTGGCCTGAATTGTCTGATTTGTTTTTTAAGCAGAGATATATTTGATCCAGCTGTCAGACTGACAATCCGGTAGCGCTCTGGAAAAGCGGCAACAATCTCCAGGGTACTGACCCCTATGGAGCCAGTCGAGCCGAGAATAGCTATTGATTTTTGTTCTTTACTGGGCATCAGATATTTCTATTTTGGGTCCGAACAGCACGTCAGGAGAGCACGCGAGCCAGATAATAGGCAAGTGGGAAGGCGAACAACAGACTATCGAGTCGATCCAATATACCACCATGACCAGGAAAGATTCCACCCGAGTCTTTCACCCCGCAAGCCCGCTTAAGCAAGGATTCAAACAAATCACCAACCTGACCAATAACACCAATCAACAGACCGACAAGAATTACATGTTCGGCACCAAGGGCCGGCAGAAAAAGTACCTTGGCCAACCAGACCCCGAGACAAGAACCAACCAGACCACCCAGGCCGCCCTCAATACTCTTCTTGGGGCTGACAGCCGGGTAGAGTTTGTGCTTACCAAAAGAGCTGCCGACAAAATAGGCCAGGCTATCACATGCCATGACAGCAAACAGGACCAGAAACACCCAACCACGTCCATCCGGCAGTTGGCGGAGCAGGACCAGATGACCAAGAAGCAATGGCAGATAGATCAAACCCATGACCTGCCAGCCGAGACGAAAGATCAACTGATCGAGCGGACCAAGCTTAAAGAGATACATAAAGGCAAGAAGAAGCAGGGTAGATATTAAAAAAAACAGCAGCAGGTCGAAACGTTGCAAATAGAGCGGAATGATCAAAAGGCTACCTGCTACCGCACTAAGATACTGTTCGGCAACACGTTCACCCAAAAGCGCCATCCGATTGAATTCAAGCAGGCCGATCAACGAAAAAACGGCAGCAACCAGCGCAAAGATTCCAGCGGTTGAATAGTAGAGAAAGGCAAAGAGCAGCGGTAGTGCAATTAGAGCTGTCAGGATGCGCTGTTTGATAAACCCTCCCCTTCTGCGGTTTGTTCCGCAGTTAAACCAAAACGTCGACGTCTTTGCCGATAGCTGTCGAGCGCCCGACGTAATTCTACCGGACCGAAATCTGGCCAATAAGCATCAACAAAATAGAGCTCTGCGTAAGCCAATTGCCAGAGCAGAAAATTACTGATCCTCAACTCACCACTGGTTCGAATCAGGAGGTCGGGATCTGGGAGCCCGGCAGTATCAAGTGTTGATTCGAAGTCAGCCGAGCCAATAGCTTCAGGAGCAAGTTCACCAGCAGCAACTCTTTGAGCGATTTTGCGAGTGGCACGCACAATTTCATCGCGGCCGCCGTAAGAAAGAGCCAGGGTTAAAACCATACGTGAGCCAGAGGCAGTGTCTTGCTCTGCATTCCGAAGTGCAGTTCTGACCTCATCAGACAGGCGACTGTCATCACCAATGACACGCAGGCTGACACCGTCGTCCAGCATGCGTTGTCGTTGTGACGCCATAAACTCAAGCAGAAGTGCCATCAGAGTCTCTATTTCTGACTGTGGACGTCCCCAATTTTCTGAACTGAACGCAAACAGGGTCAAATAGGAAATCCCCTGAGCTACACACTCATCGACGATTTCGACAACGGTGCGTACCCCTTGTTGATGCCCAGCGACACGAGGCAAACCACGCTCCTCGGCCCAGCGACCGTTGCCATCCATGATAATGGCCAGATGATGTAACGCTGGAGATGAATTGGCTGATTTAGGCATCGTCAAATTTCATAAACTGCTCATTCTGAGCAGTGAAAGCACTACACTCAACAAAGAAACATCCCAAGAAACTCAAGGGGAGGCTATGCGATAATTTCATCGTACAAGGTGCCATTTTTTTCCAAGGGAACGGCATACACTGTGTCGTGGTCCTGCAAAAACGCTCACCCATAACTAGCTGGACTTTCTCACAACGCCATTGTAAATGGTGATAAAACTAGCATGGCTGCATAAACTCTCGCAAGGGTTAAGAATAGACCCACCATGCACAATCTAAACAATAAAAAAGGGCGTCACAAGGACGCCCTTCAACTAACTTTAAAAAAAGGATATCAATCAACGATTGCGTCAACCGGACAACTATCAACGCAAGCGCGACATTCGGTGCACTCATCGGTAATTGTGTAGGTATCACCCGATTCGACAATAGCTCCCAATGGGCAGGTATCAACACAGGTACCACACGCAATACATTCTTCATTAATTTTAAGAGCCATCAATCTTCTCCTTGTTTTGATAGGGACCTCTGTAAAATCAAAGCTCCATCAGTTCTTGTTCTTTTTCCTTCACGATCGAATCGATCTTGGAAACGTAGTCATCGGTCAACCGCTGTACATCTTTTTCGCCTTGTTTCAGATCGTCGGCAGTAATTTCTTTATCTTTTTCCAGCAGTTTAAGGGTCTCATTGGCATCTCGTCGCGCGCTACGAGTTGAGATCTTGGCCTCCTCCCCCATGCGCCGCACCTGCTTCGCCATCTCCTTACGGCGCTCTTCAGTCAGAGACGGAATCGGCAGACGGATCAATATCCCGTCTGAAGAGGGGTTGAGTCCCAGGTCGGATTTGTAGATCGCCCGCTCAATATCAGATATGAGATTTTTCTCCCAAGGCTGTATCGTGATCAGGCGCGGTTCCGGCACACTGAGATTGGCAACCTGACTGAGAGGCGTCGGGGTCCCATAATAATCAATTTTGACATCATCAAGCAGTTAAATTGAGGCACGGCCAGTGCGAATTCTGGCCATATCACGCCGCAACGCCTTTATCGCCTTCTCCATGGAAGTCCGGCCCTCATCAAGGATATCCTTAACCATTTTTTGCTCCTTGGACAATCGTACCGATCGACTCACCGCAAACAACCCTCATAATATTGCCACGCTGGGTCAAATCAAAGATGATCATCGGCAGATTATTATCCATGCAGAGTGAAGTTGCTGTTGCGTCCATGACCTGCAAACCCTTCTGCAAAACTTCAAGGTAAGTCAGATCGTTCAATTTTACAGCATTTTTATCTTTAGCTGGATCAGCCGAATAGATCCCGTCAACTTTAGTCGCCTTGAGAATGACCTCTGCACCAATTTCCATGGCGCGCAGGCTGGCAGCAGTATCAGTCGTAAAGTAAGGGTTACCGGTCCCAGCACTAAAAATGACCACTCGCCCTTTTTCAAGATGACGAACGGCACGACGACGAATATAGGGCTCCGCAATTTGTTTCATATCTATAGCGGATTGAACACGGGTGACCACATCCTGCTTTTCGAGGGCATCCTGCATGGCCAAGCTATTCATGACTGTTGCCAACATCCCCATATAATCGGCACTGGCACGATCCATCCCTTTGGATGAAGCAGCCAACCCTCTGAAGATGTTACCACCGCCAATCACCAGAGCCACTTCGACCCCCATAGCGACAACTTCACGAATTTCAGAGGCAATACCAATAATAACTTCGGGAGATATACCATACCCTTGGTCACCAGCTAAGGCTTCACCACTGAGCTTAAGAAGAATTCGACGATATTTGACTTCAGCCACATCAATCCCCAAACAAAAATAGACAGTTTACTTGCTCATTGCGGCAACTTCAGCAGCGAAATCGTCCTCTTTTTTCTCAATACCTTCACCAAGCTGGTAGCGTACATATTTACTCAGTTCGATACTGGTGCCGAGTTCTTTTGCGAGTTTCTCAACGATCTTGCCGACGGTTTGGTCAGGGTCAATAACAAAAGCCTGCTCAAGAAGACAAACTTCGCCAAAATATTTGTTGATCTGACCAGCAATGATTTTTTGTACAATATTTTCAGGCTTGCCACTATCAAGAGCCTTAACCCGCATAATCTCTTTTTCCTTATCGACAACCTCGGAAGAGACCTGATCGCGATTGAGATATTGTGGACTAGCGGCAGCAACATGCATAGCAATCTGTTTGGCGAGTTCACCAACTTGAGAGTCGGTCGAAGTCGTCTTCAACTCAATCAAGACGCCGATTTTACCAGCACCATGGATATAAGAGACGACCACCCCTTCGCCGGCGTCACAGCGATCGATGCGACGCAGGCTCATATTCTCGCCAATGGTCGCAATTTGATGCGTCAACTCTTCTGCAACAGTACGTCCTGTTCCTGGAAATTTCAGAGATTTGGACGCCTCAACATCAGTCACATCACTTTCAAGACAGACCGAGGCAATTCCCTGGATAAAATTTTGGAACTCTGCATTTTTGGCTACAAAATCTGTTTCAGCGTTAACCTCAACGAGGATACCCTTAGCGCCAGCAGATGCGGCAACCACAGCACCTTCAGCAGCAATACGGTCAGATTTTTTAGCTGCAGATGAAAGACCTTTTTTACGTAAAAAGTCGACAGCCTCATCTATATTTCCGCCGGTCTCAGTTAATGCTTTTTTGCAATCCATCATGCCTGCGCCAGTTTTCTTGCGCAGTTCAGATACCATCGATGCTGTAATACTCACGTTTTTTCCTCCATACCGAGGTTCTCACCATATAAACTACAGGTAGAACCAGATTTTCAGTTTGTTTACGCCAACGGCCGGGCACTGCTGCCCAGCCGTCAGAATATCCTAAGCTTTAAAACTTTTTATTCAGCAGCCGGAGACGTCTTCTCAGCTTCAACAGCCGGGGCAGCTTCAACAGCCGGGGCAGCTTCAACAGCCGGGGCAGCTTCAACAGCCGGGGCAGCTTCAACAGCCGGGGCAGCTTCAACAGCCGGGGCAGCTTCAACAGCCGGGGCAGCTTCAACAGC
>JAJRQB010000027.1 GCA_024280485.1 Deltaproteobacteria bacterium | reverse complement strand
GGCGCGGTCGGCTACTTCTCCTTCAGTGGCAACATGGATCTGGCGATCGCTATCCGCACCCTGATGGTCGAAAAAGAGCGAATTTTATTGCAGGCCGGAGCTGGTATCGTCGCCGACAGCGATCCTGAGATGGAATATCAGGAGACCCTCAACAAGGCCCGTGGGGTCAAGCGTGCCATTGAGATGGCCAACAAAGGTTTGGACTAGCCGCATGCTGCTGATGATTGATAACTATGACAGCTTCACCTACAACCTGGTGCAGTACTTTATGGAACTGGGCGAGGAGGTTGAAGTCGTTCGTAACGACAAGCTGGGGATCGCCGATATCGAAAAGATGGCGCCGCAGCATCTGGTGATCTCTCCCGGGCCTTGCACCCCGAAGGAAGCCGGAATCTCGGTCGAGGCGATTCGCCACTTCGCCGGGAAGATTCCATTGCTCGGTATCTGCCTGGGGCATCAGTCAATTACTGCCGCCTTTGGTGGCAACGTCGTACGTGCTGATCGGTTGATGCATGGTAAGACCAGCATGATTGAACATGATGGCAGTGCGCTGTTCGCCGGGATCGATAATCCATTTGTGGCGACTCGCTACCATTCGTTGATTGCTGAGCGGACCAGTTTGCCCGAATGTCTCAAGGTGACCGCATGGACCGATAGCGATGTGATCATGGCGCTTGAGCATCGCGAGTTGCCAGTCTGGGGATTGCAGTTTCATCCGGAGTCGATCTTGACCACCTCCGGAATGCAGTTGCTGGGAAATTTTTTGAAACTGAGTGCGGAGGCAGCACAATGATCAAGCAGGCGATCGCAAAAGTAGTCGAGCGTCAGGATCTCTCTGAGGGGGAGATGATCGAGGTGATGAGCCAGATCATGGGCGGCGAAGCGACCCCGGCGCAGATCGGTGCCTTTATCACTGCGCTGCGCATGAAGGGCGAGACGGTCGCCGAGATTACCGGCGCAGCAAAGGTGATGCGTGAGCGGGCGACACCGATCAGGGTTGGTGGCGTGGTCGATATCGACCGCGAAGAGATCAATGTCGACCGCGAGACGATCATCGATACCTGCGGGACCGGTGGCAGCGGCACCAAGACCTTCAATGTTTCGACCACCGTCGCCCTGGCGGTTGCGGCCTGCGGCGGCAAGGTCGCCAAGCACGGCAATCGGAGTATCTCCTCGACCTGCGGCAGTGCCGATGTGCTGGAGAAACTGGGAGTCAATCTCGATGTGACCCCCGAGCGGGTCGCCAGATGTATCGATGAGGTCGGTGTCGGTTTCCTCTTTGCCCCGGCGCTGCACTCTGCGATGAAGCATGCCATCGGCCCACGCCGCGAAGTCGGTATCCGTACCATCTTCAATGTGCTCGGCCCCCTGACCAACCCGGCCGGGGCCAATCGTCAGGTTCTGGGTGTGTTCAGCGCCGAACTGGTCGAACCGCTGGCCAGGGTGTTGGCTGAACTCGGTTGTCAGCGCGGCTTCGTTGTTCATGGCGAAGATGGCATGGATGAGATCACCCTGACCGGGTCGACCAAGGTGGCGGTCATATCGGGTGGCATGGTCGAGCTGGAGACGATTGAACCGGAGCAGTTTGGGCTGAAGCGCTGTCGCCTCGAAGAGTTGCAGGGCGGGGATGCCGAGCTCAATGCCGCGATCGTACGTTCGATACTGGCCGGTGAAAAGGGACCGAAACGCGATATTGTGGTTTTGAATGGCGCCTATGCGCTGGTGGCTGCGGGCCTTGCCGGGTCGATTCCCGACGGCATGGATCAGCTTGCGGCGGTTCTCGATGGCGGACTGGCTCTGGCAAAGCTAGAATCTCTGGTACGGATGACCAACGTATGATGGCGTCGCAAAAAGTCCGCCCTACGGCGTTACGGAATCTTTTCAGGACTTTGACATACTCAGGTATGCCTTCACCCCTGAAAAACTCCCAAGCCTTGTAGATCGAAATTTATGCTTAGCCATTTTTTTTGTGAGATGTTTATTTTATGATTCTGGATAAAATCGTCGAGGTGAAAAAGCAGGAGGTCGCCGCAGCCAAGGCGGCGATGTCGCTGACCGAACTCCGTGCGCGGGTCGGCGATGTCGAAGATGTGCCGCGTGGTTTTGCGCGTGCACTGCGCACTGCCAACGAATCTGGCTGGACGGCGTTGATCACCGAGGTCAAGAAGGGTTCCCCATCCAAGGGGATTATCCGCGAAGACTTCAATCCGCTCGAGATCGCCGAGATCTATCAGGAGCATGGGGCGACCTGTCTGTCGGTGTTGACCGATGAGCAGTTCTTCTACGGTCACCTGCGTTATCTGGGCTTGATCCGTGAGCAGGTTTCGCTGCCGCTGCTGCGCAAGGATTTTATTTGTGATCCCTATCAAATCATCGAAGCGCGGGTCTATGGTGCCGATGCGGTGCTGCTGATCGCGGCGATGCTCTCGGTTGATGAACTACTCGAATTCAGCGGTGTCGCGCGTGATCTGGGCCTCGATGTGCTGCTTGAGGTGCACAATGAGGAGGAGCTGGAAGCGGCTCTGCAGACCGACTGTGAACTGATCGGCGTCAATAATCGCAATCTGAAGACCTTTGCGACCGATATCTGCACCACCGCACGGCTGGCAAAGCTGATTCCAGCCGAGCGCCTGATCGTTGCCGAGAGTGGCATCAGCACTCGTGCCGATATTAAGACCCTGCAGCAGGCAGGTGCCGGTGCCTTTCTGATTGGCGAAAGCCTGATGCGCGAGATCGATATCGGCGCCAAGCTGCAGGAGTTACTTGCATAGAAGTGCGAGACGAGATAGTAAAAACAGACCCTGTTTCTGACAATAATTGACCCGGAGGTATAGAGATATGCTGACTAAAATCATCCTGCCCGAAGATAAACTTCCCAAGCAGTGGTACAACATCATCCCCGATATGCCCGGTCAGATGGCACCGGTGGTTCATCCTGGTACCGGCCAGCCGGTCACCCCGGATGATCTGCTGCCGCTCTTTCCGATGGCCCTGATCGAGCAGGAGATGTCGTCCCAGCGCTGGATCGATATCCCTGAGCCGGTGCTCGAAATTCTGCGCCTCTGGCGTCCGTCACCGTTGTTTCGCGCCCATGCGCTGGAGAAGGCGCTCGGCACCCCGGCGAAGATCTATTACAAGTACGAGGGGGTGTCGCCGGCCGGCAGTCACAAGCCGAACACCGCGATACCGCAGGCTTATTACAACAAACTCGAAGGGACCAAACGGATCGCCAGTGAGACCGGCGCCGGGCAGTGGGGCTCTTCGATCGCCCTGGCCTGTCAGAAGTTCGGCCTCGAATGTACGGTCTATATGGTCAATATCAGTTATCAGCAGAAGCCCTATCGCAAGAGTATGATGCAGCTTTGGGGCGCCGAGGTTATCCCTTCGCCGTCTAACCAGACCAATGCCGGTCGTGGCATTCTTGAGGCCGACCCCAACAGCAACGGTTCGTTGGGCATCGCGATCAGTGAGGCGGTTGAGGATGCTGTGACCCACGATGATACCCGTTACGCCCTCGGCAGCGTGCTCAACCATGTCTGTCTGCATCAGACCGTGATCGGGCTTGAGACCAAGGAACAGATGGCGATCGCAGGCGACTATCCCGATGTGGTTATCGGCTGTCATGGCGGTGGCTCAAACTTCGCCGGTCTGGCTTTTCCTTTTGTGTCCGACAAGGCCAACGGCAAGGATGTGCGCCTGGTTGCGGCCGAGCCGATCTCCTGTCCGACCCTGACCAAGGGGGTCTATGAATTTGATTACGGCGATACGGTTAAGATGGCGCCGATAACGCGGATGTACACCCTGGGCCACGACTTTATGCCGCCGGGGATTCATGCCGGTGGTCTGCGCTACCATGGGGCTTCGGCCCTGGTCTCGCAACTGTTGCACGAAGGGGTGATCGAAGCCAAGGCGGTCGGTCAGGTCGGCTGTTTCGAAGCGGCGGTCCAGTTCGCGCGGACAGAGGGGATTATTCCCGCGCCTGAATCATCCCATGCGATACGTGTTGCAATCGATGAGGCGCTACAGGCCAAGGAAGAGGGCAAACAGAAGACGATTCTGTTCAATCTCTCCGGCCATGGTCATGTCGATATGGCATCCTATGATGCCTTCTTTGCCGGTCAGCTTGAGGATTTCGAGTACCCGAGCGAGGCGATCACCGAGTCGCTCAAGCATCTGCCGAAAGTAGAGCTATAAAAGAGACGATGCTAGCGACGCGGGTTAAAATTTGCGGCATTACTTCGAGTGAAGACGCCCTGGCAGCAGTCGCCGCCGGGGCCGATGCCCTCGGGTTCGTCTTCTATGCCAAGAGTCCGCGTGCGGTTTCGCCCGAGCAGGCGGCTGCAATCATCCACAGCCTGCCGCCATTTGTGACGACGGTGGGCCTGTTCGTCAACGCCGAGCGTGCTAGGATAGAGTCAACCGTGCTGGGCTGTGGCCTCGATGCCATTCAGCTGCATGGTGATGAGTCGCCGCAGGATTGTCTCTATTCCGGTTGCCGGGTGATCAAGGCACTGCGGATCAAGGATTCTGCAAGTCTGGAGCGCGCGGCTGATTATGAAGTTTCGGGATTATTGTTTGATGCCTGGTCAGATCGGGTCTATGGCGGCAGTGGTGAGGTTTTTGATTGGCACCTGCTCAAGGACTTTGCCAGTCATCATCCGGTGATTCTGGCCGGGGGGCTCAATCCGGAGAATGTCGCGGATGCGATCCGCCAGGTTCGCCCCTATGCGGTAGATGTCTCCAGTGGAGTCGAGCTATCGCCGGGGAAAAAAGATCTGATCAAGGTGGCGGAGTTTATCCGTCAGGTGAGGAGTGTATGAGTTACCAGCAACCCGATGAACGTGGACATTTCGGTGATTTTGGCGGACGTTATGTTGCCGAAACCCTGATGCCGGCTCTGCTTGAACTGGAAGAGACTTATGCCGAGGCGCGCAAGGATCCTGAGTTCAAGGCTGAGTTCGATTATTATCTGCGTCAGTATGTCGGTCGTCCCAGTCCGCTCTATCACGCTCAGCGTTTAAGTGAAGAGCTGGGCGGCGCGCAGATTTATCTGAAGCGGGAAGATCTCAATCACACCGGTGCCCACAAGGTCAACAACACCGTCGGCCAAATTTTGCTGGCGCGACGGATGGGCAAGAAGAAGGTGATCGCCGAGACCGGTGCTGGCCAGCACGGGGTTGCTACCGCCACCGTCGCCGCCCTGTTCGATATGGAGTGCGACGTCTTCATGGGCGTCGAGGATATCCGCCGCCAGTCACTCAATGTCTTCCGCATGAAGCTGCTCGGTGCGCGGGTCCACGAGGTCACCAGCGGCACCGCGACCCTGAAGGATGCGATGAACGACGCTATGCGTTACTGGGTCACCAACGTGCGTGATACCTTCTATGTCATCGGCACCGTGGCCGGACCCCATCCCTATCCTGAGATGGTGCGTGATTTTCAGTCGGTGATCGGCACCGAATCACGGCAGCAGATTCTCGAAGCTGTCGGCCGCTTGCCTGATGTGGCTCTCGCCTGTATCGGTGGTGGATCGAACGCCATGGGTCTCTTCTATCCTTTTGTGAATGATAAGGATGTCCGTCTGGTTGGGGTTGAGGCAGCGGGTCTCGGCATCGATACCGATAAACACGCGGCTTCGATTACGGCCGGGGCCAAGGGAGTGCTGCACGGCAATAAGACCTATCTGTTGCAGGATGCTGATGGCCAGATCGACCATGCTCATTCGATTTCGGCGGGCCTGGATTATCCCGGTGTCGGTCCCGAACATGCGCATCTGCATGATATTAAACGCGCTGAGTATGTCTCGATCACCGATCAGGAAGCCTTGGATGGCTTTCAGCGTCTGACCCGAGTCGAGGGGATTATCCCTGCGCTTGAGAGCGCCCATGCCATTGCCCATACCCTGAAACTGGCGCCGACCATGGCGCCCGATCAAATAATCGTCGTCTGCCTTTCCGGTCGCGGAGACAAAGACATCCATACCGTCGCTGCGGCGATGGACGTAGAATTATAAGAAAGGAAAACAAGGAACAAGGTAAAGGGCAAAAGGGTAAAAAGGATCAAAGGTCTTTGCATTGTGCAATCCTTTCTCCTGTCACCTTTCTCCTGTCACCTTCCTCCTTGACCCATTTATGAAATTTAGCGAATTTAACCTGCCCGACCAGGTTCTCAAGGGGATCGAGGGGGCGGGCTTTGAACAACTGACCCCGGTCCAGGAAGAAACAATTCCGCTGGCGATCAGCGGCAAGGATGTTGCCGCACAGGCGCAGACCGGCACCGGGAAGACCGCCGCTTTTTTGATTTCGATGTTTACCCGTCTGCTGGCCAGCAAGCATGAGACCAGTAAAAACCCGCGCGCGCTGATTATGGCCCCGACCCGCGAACTGGTGGTGCAGATCACCAGCGATGCCGAGCTGCTGGGGCGCCATACCGGTCTGCGCGTGCAGGCGATCTTCGGCGGCATGGACTACGACAAACAGCGCCAGGCCCTGCAGGATGGGGTTGATATTATCGTTGCCACTCCGGGGCGTTTGATCGATTATTTTAAACAGAAGGTCTTTTCGATGCACCGGGTCGAGATGCTGGTGATCGATGAGGCCGACCGTATGTTCGACATGGGTTTTATCAAGGATCTGCGCTATATCCTGCGCCAGCTTCCCCCCTTCGAAAAACGTCAGACCATGCTCTTTTCGGCGACCCTCTCATCGCAGGTCATGGAGTTGGCCTACGAATTCATGAATATCCCCGAGAAGGTTTCCATCGCGCCGGAACAGGTGGCGGCCGAAAATGTCGAGCAGATCCTCTACCACGTCTCACGCAAGGAGAAGTTCGCTCTGCTTAATGGCCTGCTGAAGCGCGAGAAGGAGAAGGTTGAACGGATGTTGTTGTTCGTCAACACCAAGGCCGAAGGTGAACGGCTTGGCGATCATCTCGAAGCGAACGGTTTTTCATCGGGGGTTCTTTCCGGCGATGTGCCGCAGAAGAAGCGGATGCGGATCCTCGAACAATTCAAGCAGGGCGAGATCCTCTATCTGGTCGCGACCGATGTCGCCTCACGCGGCATCCATGTCGACAATGTGACCCATGTCGTCAACTACGATCTGCCCCAGGATCGTGAGGATTACGTGCACCGGGTCGGCCGTACCGCGCGGGCCGGGGCCAGTGGACATGCCATCAGTTTCGCTGACGAGGAGACCGTCTTCCAGCTGGAGGAGATCGAGGATTATATCGGTCACAAAATTCCAAGTCTGATGCCGATCGATGAAGACTTCTGTTTCGAATATAAGCGGGTCGCACGCAAGCGACGGCCCCCTATGCATGAGCGCAAAAAAGAGGGTGGCGGAAGACGACCTCAGCCAAGCCGACGTCGCTCTGGAAGCAAACCAGCGCATCCGAAAAAGAGCTAAAAAGATCGATTGCTGATTTTAGAGCCTATTGGCCAGGATTCCGATGTTAAAAAAGATTGTCGTTCTGCTGGTCATTCTCGGATTTTCTTTTGCCCTGATGTTGCTGACGACCGGGGAAAGCCATTTTGAAGTTGCGAACCATGCCAGTTTCCCCGTCTCTCAGGGGGAGCTTTGGCAGGTATTGGCCGCGGTTGACAGTTGGTCTGATTGGTGGCCGGGGATGGAAGAGTCCCGACTTGTTGGAATCTTGGCGGTTGGCAGCGAAATTCAGTTGCGGCTGAAAGGGATGCCTACGAAAGAACCGGCACTTCTGATATTGGTCCGTCTGCAAAATGAACTCGTTTGGGAAAGGTCCGGCGTATTTGGCAGTCGCGCAGGAACCCGTTTGATACTAGAACCAGATGCTGGTGGCAGTCGTCTGACGATCGAGAATTTTATACGGGGTCCGCAGGCTTTTCTTGCTCGTTTTACCGGTGAGGAGGCCTTTGTTAAGTACCAGCAAGCACTGTTGGAAAACCTGGGGCTCTCTTTACAAGGGAAGCGAGTGGTTATTGGAGAAAAGAATTGAAACCGCTCGGCTGGTCGATTAGACTGCGGAAGCTGTGCCACTTTGGCTTGGTGTAGGAATAGTTTATCTTTCAGGGAATTCAATGAGTCGTATCAATCAGGTATTTGCGCAACTGAAGCAACAGGGACGTCCCGCTTTGATCCCGTTTATTACTGCCGGGGACCCCGATCTCGGAACTAGTGTTGAACTTGTTCGCACATTGGCGACGGCTGGTGCCGATGTTGTTGAGTTGGGCTTCCCATTTTCTGACCCGTCAGCCGACGGCCCAACGATTCAGGCTGCTTCAGAACGTGCCCTGGCTGCTGGAACCAGTCTCGCCGGGGTTTTGCAGTTGGTCGCAGAGGTGCGTAAAGATTGCCAGGTTCCCATTGTTTTGATGGGCTATTTCAACCCGGTTTATCGCTACGGAGTCGAACGCTTTGCTCAGGATGCCGCCGCCAGCGGGGTTGATGGACTCCTGCTGGTCGATCTTCCTCCTGAAGAGTCCGATGAGGTTCTGCCGTCACTGCAAAAAGCAGGAGTCGACATGATTACCCTGTTGGCGCCGACGACTCCGCCGGAACGGATGAAGTATCTGGCAAAATTAGGGAGCGGCTATCTCTATTACGTATCGATGACCGGTGTGACCGGTTCCAGACGGCTTGATCCCGAAGATATTCGACAGGCAGTGGTCGAGGTGCGCAAGTTGAGCTCAATCCCGGTTGGAGTTGGTTTCGGAATTACGACCCCTGAGGATGCTGCTACCGTTGGAAGTTATGCGGATGCTGTTGTTGTCGGTAGTGCGCTGGTCAAAATTATCGCTGAACATGGTGGCCATCCCGAGTTACAGCAAAGGGTGCATGCGTTTGTCAGTGAATTGCGCCAGGCTCTTGATAGCTGCCGTTAGGGATCAGGCCTGATCAGAGGAGAGGGATGAGATGCAACTGAAGGTTCTTGGCAGCAGTGGATCACGGGCACCTGGGTTTCACGCCAGCTGTCTGTTGATCGATGAGCGTCTGCTGCTCGATGCTGGAACCGTCAGTTTTGCTTTGAGTCTTGAGGCTCAAGCACAGATCGACGATGTCCTTTTGACCCATGCTCATCTGGATCATATGGTCGACCTCGCCTTTCTGGCGGATAATATGCTTGGCATGCGCCAGCAACCGATTCGGGTCTGGGGACCGCCCCCGGTGCTCGAGATGGTACAGGAGCATCTGCTCAATAATCGGGTTTGGCCTGATTTTACCCAGATTCCAAATCCTGAGAATCCGGTGTTGCAGTACTGTCCACTTCCCGAGGAAGGACCGGTTAAGATCGCCGGTCTTAAGGTTCACTGGGTGCAGACCAATCATCCCGTCTATACAGTTGGTTATCTGTTCGAAAACGATGATAATGCGTTTCTCTATTCTGGCGATACTTGCGATACTGAAGCGATCTGGAAATTGGGACGTGAATGTAAAAAACTGCGTGGTGCTTTTATTGAGACCTCGTTCCCAAACAGGTTAGAGAGCCTGGCGGTCAAAAGTGGGCACATGACGCCAGCAATGCTTGAAAAACAGTTAACAAAACTGGACCGGGATGATGTTCCGGTGTACATATTTCATATGAAACAGCAGTATCTCGACGAGTTGCACACAGAACTGTCGCAAGTGCCCCATCCGTGTTTGACGGTTCTTAATGGTGGCGAAATCTACGAGATCTGACATAGATCCGCGTTGTTTTCTGGCAAGCTCAGAGACAGTTTGTGGAAGAGAGGTTGATTCATGGCTTGGTTTCAACGGAAAAAAGCACAAGTATCGGCAGTAGAACATAAGAAGACCCAGATGCCTGAAGGGGTCTGGACAAAGTGTAAAAACTGCCAGGAGATCATTTACGCGAAAGAGATTGTGCGCAATTTGAATGTTTGCCCCAAGTGTGACTACCATTTCCGGATCAGTGCACGTGAGAGAATTGAGCTGATTCTGGATGAGGGGTCCTTTGTCGAGATGGATGCCAAGATCCGTTCGGTCGATTTTCTAGAGTTTAAAGATACAAAAAAATACAAAGACCGGATTCGCGATGCGATTAAAAAGGCGGGTGACGGTGATGCGGTTATCTGCGGAAGTGGCACCATCGACGGCTTGCCGACGATCGTAGGCGTCTTTGATTTCTCTTTTATGGGCGGTAGTATGGGGTCTGTTGTTGGTGAAAAACTGACCCGCGCCATCGAAAAGGGTATTGAGGTCAGGGCCCCGGTCATGATCTTTAGTTCCTCAGGTGGTGCAAGGATGCAGGAGAGTATCATTTCCTTGATGCAAATGGCCAAAACCAGCGCGGCTCTGGCTAAACTGAAGGCGGCTGGTATTCCGTTTATCTCTATATTGACCGATCCGACCACCGGCGGTGTCACCGCCAGTTTTGCCATGCTGGGTGATATCAATATGGCGGAGCCGCGTGCGCTGATCGGTTTTGCCGGGCCACGGGTCATAGAACAAACAATCCGTCAAACCTTGCCCGATGGTTTTCAGCGTTCTGAATTTTTGCTGGATCATGGCATGGTTGACATGATCGTGCCACGCAATGAGATGAAGGAACGTCTGTCACAAATCCTGCACATCTTTACCAAAAGTTGATACCTCATGGACTACTCGTCCAGTCTCGAGTATCTCTATGGCCTGCAGCATTTTGGAATAAAGCTCGGGCTTGAGAATACGCAGAGACTTCTTGATCGTCTAGGCAATCCGCAGCGTAAGCTGCGGATTGTGCATATTGCCGGGACTAATGGCAAAGGTTCGACTGCCGCTGCCCTTGAGCAGATTCTGCGTAGTCACGGTTTACGAACCGGACTTTATACCTCCCCCCATCTTCACAGCTTTACCGAGAGAATCCGGATCGATAACCAGCCGATTTGCGAGGCTGAGGTCGTCAGTCAGACTGAGTCGATTCGCACTTGTGCCGCAGACCTTAACCCTACTTTCTTTGAATTCACTACCGCGATGGCTCTACAGGTTTTTGCTCTGCACGCAGTTGATTGGGTCATTCTGGAGACCGGGCTTGGTGGCCGCCTCGACTCAACGAATGTTGTGACCCCCCAGTTGAGTATCATTACCCCTGTCGCCCTTGATCACGCTGCACATCTTGGAGATACTTTGGCTCAGATTGGTGCCGAAAAAGGTGGAATCATCAAACCGGGCGTACCAGTTATCAGTGCGCGACAGGAGCCGGAAGTTTTAACGGTTTTGCAGTCGAAGGCTGGCGAGGGGAAGTCCACTTTTCTTTTAGCAGGGCGCGATTTTTCTTGGGGGATGCCGCCGCACTCGTTTGATTATCGAGGATTACACACTTCTTTTCCACAGGTTGACTCCGGTCTTGTCGGTCTCTATCAGCGCGAAAATATTTCAGTGGCGATTGCGGCGGCGGAGTTGCTGCTTGGATCGCTCGATCCCGAGATCACCCTCCAAGGCTTGGGCGCTTTACGCTGGCCCGGGCGACTGGAATGGTGTGGCGACATCCTGCTCGATGGTGCTCACAACCCTCATGCGGCCGCCGCTCTTTCTGATTATCTGACCGAACAGAACCTGCATGACCTCCTCTGGGTGGTTGCGCTCAAGTCAGACAAGGATGCTCGCGGAATTTTAGCTCCGTTGTTGCCCCATATAGAGAGAGTTTTTGTGACTGGACTCGACGTTGAAGAGACAATGCCCGCTGCTCAGTTGCTGCAGATAACTGATGAAACAGGTATTGCAGGAGAGGAATGTGCTTCGCCCGGAGAAGCCTTGCAACGGGCATTGAATGAACGTCGTCCGGGCCAGAAGATATTGGTTGCAGGCTCACTTTTTCTGGTGGCAGCAGTGCGTGGGCGTTGTTTGGAACTAGCAGGAGCTTCACTTTGAAATTAAGGTCACTTTGCCTGATTTTGGTTTTGCTACTCTGGGCCCAAACGGCTGTTGCGGCTGAACTTCCTAAGCTTGATCCGAATGTCCCGGTCGATCTTGAGGCCGATCAACTCAACTTTGATGAAGCACGTGGTCTTTATCATGCGCAAGGCAATGCTCGTCTGTCACAGGGTGCTATGCAATTAAGCAGCGATCAAATCTGGTGGAATAAGCAAACCGGAGAGGTCGATGCGGTCGGTAATGCTCGCTTTACTGGTCCTGGTGAAGTGTTGAGTGGTAAGCGCATCACTTATAATTTACAGCGGGGAACCGGTACCGTTGATGAGGGTGAAGCATATTGGCAGGCAGAATCCCTGCATATATCGGGTCGTCGTCTTGAGCTACTGGGGCCGAAGCATTTCCTTGTTTACGATGGTCGCTTTACTCTGTGCGACGGGGAGAGGCCAGCCTGGTCATTTGGTTCCAGCCGAACCGATGTGACTATCGGGCGCTATGTGACGGCCAAACATGCGTTGCTCTACGTTAAGGATGTCCCTTCATTTTATTTGCCCTACCTGAGGATCCCGATAAAGACAGAGCGAGAATCGGGTTTTTTGATGCCGAAACTGGGCTTTTCTGACACGCGTGGCACTGAGTTTTCAACCGCCTGGTATCAGGTCCTCGGTCCCCATATGGATGCGACCTTTTATCTCGACCATCTATCCTTGCTCGGAACCGGTACCGGGCTCGAATATCGCTATATCCTTAAACACAATCAACGCGGTGAATTTAAGGCCTATACGGTTTTTGCCGAAGAAGGAGGAAATCGCTGGGCTCTAGACTGGACACACTTCGGACAGCTTACGGATAGCATGCGCCTGGTGGTCGATGCCGAGTATGTGAATAACCGCGATTACTTCGCCGACTATGGGGAAGTCGTTGGAGAGTATAACGAACAGAAGGTTATCAGCAGCCTGTTTGTTGCCCAACGATGGTCAAAGGCCAGCTTGACGGCTCAGGTCAAGTCGATCAAGGACCTTGAGACCGACGACCCTCTCCCCTGGCAGTCTGCACCGCGGGTAGATTTTTCTATTGCTCCTTGGCGACTGGCAAAGACTCCGCTCTATCTAGGGTTGGAGTCATCATACATAAACTTCAAACGTGATCAGGGGACCACCGGTCAGCGGTTGATGTTGCGCCCAACCCTGGGGCTGCACAGCTTTTTGTTTAACGGGATAGAACTCAACTCCGAATACAGCTACCGGCAACGTCAATACTTTGGGCTTGACGATGGATTGTCCGATTCCTCGGGCAGTTCGGCGATCAGGGCCCGGCTGTCCAGTAACCTGTCCAGAGTTTTTGGTGGCGGGCGACGAAGTTGGCTGCATGGCATCGAGCCTGAGATTCATTACAGCCTGAACGAAGCAAACCTCGATGCTGACTTGCCAGATTTTGACCGCAACGATCAGACTGCTGAAAGCAATGCGCTCGGGTATGGATTAGTGACTCGACTGACCGGCAAGTGGATTGGCCTTGAGGGGGCAGAAACGCAACGGGAAGTCATGTGGCTGAAGTTTTCTCAAGACTATGAGCTGAATGTCGATGGTGATACGGACCCTTTTTCTGACCTGCGTACCCAGCTAATCTTGCGTCCATCAATCTATAGCTCGATCTCCTTCGATCTCTTTTATGATATGGAGCATAATCGCATCCCCGATTTCACTATTGATGGCAATCTGAGTGATGGCAAGGGGAACGGCCTGGGGATTGTCTATCATAGAAATCAGCCTGTTAGTGGCCTGGTCGCAGTCGACAACATCAATTTAACGTTTGATTTAGCATTACTGAAACCCCTCTATCTTCATTATGAACAACGTTATGACATTCTTGAATCAAACCAGCTCGAACAGGTCATCACCCTGGATTTGCGGCAGCAATGCTGGGGTCTGCAGACGACTCTGCGGGAGCGCGAAGATGAACGCTCTATTCTATTCACATTGTCACTGAGTGGCATTGGGGAACTGGGTCGCTGGGGGACAAACTTTGCCAGAAATTGATCTTGTCTTTCTAAAAGAAAAGAAGGTTGACGCTGTCGTTTGCGCATGCGAAGCTCAAGATCAAATTTGGGAGGCGTGATTGGCTGCAGGCAAAGAACCGGGGTTGCCGGTAAAAAAGATACTTCCATCCTGGCTGATTTTGATCGTGCTGGCGATGTTCGGTTTCGCTCTGTTGGGAGAACGTGGTGTTTTAAGGGCACTGCAATCCCACCATCACAAGCAGGATCTTGAGCAAAACCTCTTATTATTACAAAATCAGAAGGAGCAGCTACGCGATGAGATTCGCTTGCTGCAAAAAGATCGGGATTATTGGGAGCAACTCGCCCGCAAAGAGCTGGGAATGGTTCGTGAGGGTGAGTTGATTTATCAGTTCTCTGACGAGAGTAATTCGAAGATGGTGGATGAATGATCAGTTGTTTCGCGGAGATGTTTTAGTATGGGGACTGGGATGGATATGAGATCGACAACGAAAACCCGCGTACAGCGCCGGGTAGAAAAAAAACAGGCTCTGCTTTTAGTGGCATTAGTCCTGGTTATCTCGGTGGTCAGTTTTGTGTTGGGTGTGGTGGTCGGGCGACATAGTGGAGAATCGATGGTCACTCAGAAGATGAGTGAGCCACAACAGATTATTGTTGCAGATAATATAGTTAATTCACCCGCACCGCCGCCGATAGTCGTTACTCCAGTAGATGACAAATTGACATTTTATGACAATTTGTCGAAAGACGAGATGGCACCGATTGGCAGCGGTATCAATCTGCCCCCAGATACCGGGCACTCAGAAGTCGTTGATGAGATCGTTAAGGACGTAGTTTCGGCTAAGCCAGAAGTGGCAGCACCGACCGCTATTTCTTCACCGGTTCAGGTTCCGGCCCCAACCGCAGTCGCGGCTCCAACTTCGGTGGTGACTCCCGCTGTTCTTAATCGGTTGCCAGCGGTCACCAAGGGGGGTAAGTGGGTCGTTCAGGTCTTCTCCTCCAAGTCGGCAGCTGATGCCGGACAGCTACGAGATGAACTAGGCGGCAAGGGATACCCGGCTTTTATCACCGAAGCTGATCTGGGAAATAAAGGGATCTGGTATCGGGTTTATTTTGGTCCTTATGCTGACAAGCCCGCTGCAGATCAGGCTCAAATATATGCAAAGACAAATGATAAGCTCACGGGCTTTGCTAAACGGCATTGAGTGGTCGTGAATACTGGTTGTTTTTTCTTGACATTTTCTTGGTTGAGTAATAGTTTCCTCAACTCGTGTCGCGGGATGGAGCAGTCTGGTAGCTCGTCGGGCTCATAACCCGAAGGTCGGAGGTTCAAATCCTTCTCCCGCAACCAAAGCCGATTCTCCTTAGGGAGTAAAGATAGATTTCGGCGGTGTAGCTCAGTTGGTTAGAGCATGCGGCTCATATCCGCAGTGTCCGGAGTTCGAATCTCTGCACCGCCACCATTAAAAAAAAGCAGCCCCCCTCTCTTTTGAGGCGGGCTGCTTTTTTTTGCCCTTTTTTTGGTGGGCCCGGCTCCGCAGGTGACTGTCCCTATGGATTCACGGCCGGTTAAGGCCATAGAGAATGTTCCATTTTTACTCGATGATTCCTAGATGCTGTGGTATTTTGACTTTCCTGAATTTTATTTACTGAGGGGCAGATAATGGCAGGAACATTTAAATAGAGAAACTAAGGCGTTTTTGGTCACAGGATCGAGGCGCCTTTTTTATTTTATTTGGTGAATCATAAGGAGGGCGGTCCATGACGATAAAAAGAATCCTGAGTATAACTGCACTGTTAATTCTGATCTCCTCTCTCGCCAGTGCTGCGCAACCCGCTCAATTTAGTTTCACGGTCTTCGGCGACAGCCGTCTGCCGGGTAACATGAACTTCACTGTCGACCAGCAGGGCAGCGGTGGTGAGATCGATAAGTACATTCAGGCCAACTTCACCAACAAAACCATTGCCGACTGCGCGCTGCGTTTCACCAAGGGGGGAAAGCTCTCCGGCCTGCGCGTGCCAGCGACCAGTAGTCCCTATAAAGATATCACCTTTGATGCCAAGGGCTGGCCGGTCAGGATCATCAACAGCGCCCAAAATCCGCAACTGACCCTGCGTGAAGGGGGCCAGGGTTGGGTCTACCGCTCAGTCATCGAGTCGATAAAGGACGCAGGCAACCAGGGCTTCGCCCTGCATAGCGCGATATCTCCTACAACGGCTATTACGGCACCAGCGCGAAGGACAGCGTCTATT
Organism: Deltaproteobacteria bacterium; assembly: GCA_024280485.1. Classification (GTDB taxonomy): domain Bacteria; phylum Desulfobacterota; class Desulfuromonadia; order Desulfuromonadales; family Geopsychrobacteraceae; genus Geopsychrobacter. The sequence continues at coordinate 9,049 of JAJRQB010000027.1, read as the reverse complement.
GGAAAGACTTCAAGACCCGCTTCTTCGATCAACTTCCCGCTGGCGCCCCCACGGGCCTCTTCGGCCGTTTCTATCCGGCTGTCGGTAATCACGAAACCTGGATTGACCCCGAGATGCAGGGTCTGCGCAATACGGTGCCCTATCTTGAGAACTTCAACGTCAGCGCCGAGCGACACATGTACGCCTTCGACACCAACGGCAGCCGTTTCATCTTCCTCGATACCGGCGGTTATATTTCACCCGCCGGTTGGGGAGCTGATTCCAAACCGGGTTATGACGCGCAGATGAAGCAGTTGAAGGCATGGCTGAATAACGCCCAGTCGAGAGATATCAAGCAGGTCTTCATTTCGCTCCACAAACCGCCTTTCTGTAAGGCCGGCCATGGACACCTCGACGCCAAACAGAATATCCACGAAACCATCAAGCCCTTCGCCACCGACAAAGATCAGCCTCTGTCGATCACCGTCTTCTCAGGTCATGTGCACAGCAGTGAGCTCTACTACAAGGACCAGGTGCGCTACATGGTGCTGGGTGGAGGCGGAGCGGATCAGGTCTATAGCACGATCAAGTGCGAAAGCAGCGATCCCTATTGCCAGAACGAACTCTACTGGCGCGATCAACCGCGGGGGATGGAGTTTAACTATCTGGAGGTTGTGGTTAAAGGTGGTGATGTCAGTTTCAAGCTGAATCGCTGGCGGCCGGATAGTGCGACGCCTTATGAGAGTTGTTTGATTGATGAGCGGATGGGGATTAGTGGGTGTGAGTGAGGACTGAGGGGCAGGGCTGGCGGAGATTGTTAACGCTGAGAACTGAAATGTCCGAAAGTCGAGCCTGAACATCCCGCTGGGATTTTCAAGTATAAATTTCACTTAGGTGGCACATAAGCCCTTTGTTCTTTGAACATTTTAAAGATGATACGACATAGATGTCGACCCAAGGCTCTTACTGCTTGATTGTGCCCTTTGCCTTCGGCCCGTTTCTTTTCATAGTATTTTTGTGATACGGGCACTTGCTTACGGTGCCGATCCACTGCGATCATCATTGCCGACTTGGCGCGACGGTTGACTTGACGCGGCGCCTTAGTCCCCCGGTATTGACCAGAACTGTTATCAAGAGCCGCCATTCCCATATACAGAGCCAAACTAGACTCCTTGGCGAAGCGTGAAGCGTTACCGATTTCTCCAGACAGTTCGGCGGTGCAGATCGGACCAAAGCCAGGAATAGTTGTCAGCAGATTGGCTATTTGAGAATCTGCCGCCAGTGCAGCCATCTTGATCTCCATTGCCTTAATTTGACGGTTCAGTTCCAACATACGATTCGCATCTTCTTGGATCATTTCGCCAACCCATTCGACTTCGGCACTGAATTGAGCCTGCTTCTGCCATTGTTGAATCAAACCTGCGTATTTGACACCAATACCAGGTATTTTACGCAAGGTGTTAAGCTGCAGACGCTTGAGTTTTTGCAGGTCGTCGGTGCAGGTCAGAATACGAAGGAACCAGAGGTTTCCGACTTCAACGGTTATTGCTAAAAGACTGGGACAAACGGCCTGGAGATCTACCGTAAGGTTATTTGAAACTCGAACTCGCTCATTGACAAACCGACGGCGTCGCCGGCTTAATCGCTTGAGTATTTTATTCTCTTGCGGTGTTTCTGCAACCGCTTGCAACACATCCTTGGCCATGGGCAGATGATCCTGAAGCTGGAACAGTTCGAGCCCCCGGCGGGCATCAATGACATCAGTTTTAGCGGCACCAGGGAAGATCTCCTTGAATCTGGCTAGTTTCAGATTATTGATGTTGTACAATTGCCAACCGCGTGCCAGCACCATCGAGTCGAGAGGTCGCGTGTAACCATTATAGCCTTCCATGGCGACCCGAACAGGGCACTGATACTGTCGTTCAAGAGCTTCAAATTTAGCGAAGAAGGTTTGGAAACCCTCTGGCTGGTGGTCGATACTGAATTCATCAAGCACTTCACCGGAGGACAAGCCCACTGCAACATGATGAGATTTGCAGCCGACATCGACACTGACACGAATGTCAGTAGGTGGGCAGTAAAACATAAATGGCTCCTTTCAATAGACAAACCCGAGCACCATCCTTGGGTCACGTCTACTTACAGAGCCACAGAATCGGCACCATCCCGGTCGACCCGCCGGATGATGCAAATGACGGGGGCGGCATTTCAGGCTAAAGTGAACCTGAAAGAACAAGTCACTGACCCCATAAGCCACACCCCCGTCAAGGAGAGTTTACCAGATTGAAGGAGTGGCCCGCCATCTACAAAATCCGATGGTAGACCCCATAGATAACTGTGCAGTTCTTCGCAGAATGGGGATTTGTAAAGAACGTCCCCTTGGGCCCGTCCCCTTGGGGGTAGATTCAACTTCAAAGTATGCCGCCCGGCCTGACAAGGTGATACGTTCGAGCCGGATCAATACAGAGTAAGTCTTTGAGAGCCACTCTGTGCCTTTATCTCCGTTGTTCTTTAGTTTTCCCGATTAACACACCTGCCTGCATTTCATCCACTTGTTTCACCACTTCATCGCTCACAGATTGTTTCTCCCTCTTCACTCCGTTATCTCTAGTACATCAGGCAAAGCGTTGCCGCTGGTGGATGCAACACAACCCTAAACGGAGTTGAGGATGATTGAAATCAAACAGGTGGGAAACACCTACCGACTTGGAGAGACGCAGGTGCATGCACTTAGAGGGGTGAACCTGACGATCCAATCGGGCGAGTTCGTGTCGATCTGGGGCCCTTCGGGATCTGGCAAGACAACCTTGTTGAATCTGATCGGCGCGATCGATGAGCCGACTCGGGGAGACGTGCTGTTCGATGGCCAAAACATCGGTCACCTGTCAGACAATAAACGCTCAGAATTACGCAACCATACTTTGGGATTCATCTTCCAGGGTTTCAATCTTGTTCCGGTACTGACAGCGCTGGAAAACGTGATGCTACCCCTGCAGATCGGCGGTATGTCACCCCACAAGGCCAGGAAGGTCGCCGAAGACCGTCTGGCTGATGTCAAACTTGAAGCGGTTGCGCATCACCGGCCCGACAAGCTCTCCGGCGGGCAGCGACAGCGGGTGTCGATTGCCCGTGCGTTGGCGGGAAACCCGTCGGTGGTGATCGCCGACGAACCTACGGCTAATCTGGATTCCGATACGGCTATGACCATCATTTCTCTGATGCATGAGCTCAATCAGAAAGAGCAGACGACCTTTGTCTTTTCCACCCACGATGATCGGTTGTTAGGGCAGGTTGAGAGGTTGATCCGACTGGAAGATGGACAGATTGTTGAGGGAGGTTCCAATGCTTCAGTGGGTTAAGATCGCGTTTCGAAATGTGCTGCGTAACAAACGACGTTCCTTTGTCACCCTCTTTGCAATCGCTATAGGGTTTTCATCGATCAGCCTCTTTAACGGTTATACCGACAACACCTACGAAGGCTTGCGGCAATCGGCCATTCAGGGGGAAGGGCTCGGGCACCTGACGGTCTTTAAAAAGGGCTGGAATGAATTCGGTAAGCTCAATCCCGCGCAATACTTGCTGACTCAAGCCGAGGTCCAGAAAATCGCCCAACTGCTCAAAGAGGACCCTTCGGTCGTGTTGGTGACGCCTCAGCTTCACGGCTCAGGTCTGGTAGGGAACGGCGTTCAGTCGACCATCTTCATTGCCTCTGGCGTGGTTCCGGATGAAGACAGGCTGTTGCGGGGCGAGTTTGCGACCCGACGTCCGATCGTTGGTGGAACCCTGCAAACAGACAAACCTTACGCCGTGGAGATGGCACAGGATTTGGCGCGGCAGCTCAATCTGAGTCCCAACGGTGACGGTACCATCATGGCCAGCACCTTCGATGGGCAGATGAACGCGCTCGGAATCGAGATCGCCGGCATCTACGATACCGGTACCGCCGCAACCAACGACAAATATATTCGCATCCCCTTTTCGTATGCACAGGAGCTGTATGACACGGACAAGGCCGACCGCGTTATTGTCCTGCTTAATCATTGGCAGAGCACCCTGCCGCAAAAAGAACGGATCGCAACCCTATTAAGCCAAAACGGGCTTGAAGTCGAGATCAAGACCTGGAACGAACGGTCCCAATTTTTCGTCAAGGTGAAAGGGATGTTCGACATGATCTTTGCCTTTATCTTTTCGATTGTGCTGATCATTGTCCTGATGAGTGTGGCTAATACTATGAGCATGGCGGTGATCGAACGAACACGCGAGATCGGTACCCTGCGCGCGTTGGGGCTCAAACAACGGGGTGTCAGTTTGATGTTTGCCTTAGAAGGCGCAATGATGGGTGGTCTTGGTTGCTTAGTCGGTGTGGCTATCACCGTAGCGGGCTGTGCATTGATCGTCGCAATTGGCCCGACCTACACCCCGCCCGGTTCTTCTTCACCGATTCCGTTGATCGTCAATCTGTTGCCGCAGGCGATGGCCCGGCTGACACTCTTTCTTATGACACTCTCTCTGCTGGCAGCCATCCTCCCGGCCCGTCGGGCAGCCAAGGGGAATGTGGTTGAATCTCTCGGCCATGTGTAGCGGGCAAACCCGTCGGTTCGATAGCGGTACTACAGATTCCAAATGGTGCCAGGGTGGTTTCCTGAAGCGAGGTACTATGAAAAGAGCACAGGTGGTAAAAATCTTTCTGACCGGGCTGGCTTTACTGCTGGCAGGCGGTCCGGCCTGGGCGGAATTAAAACCCGAAGCGCTTCTCGCCAAGGCGGATGCGGCGCGGGGGAGTCATGCCGGTATCCAATGGACGGTAGACATTCACTCGGTAGACATTCACTCGGTAGAAAACGGACGCACCAATCAGCGCACTCTGCTGCTCAAGGCAAAGAATCACAACAGCCTGGCCCAATTTATCGCTCCGGCCAAAGTGAAGGGGCGGCAGGTGTTGATGCGTGACCGAAACATGTGGTTTATAAAGCCGGGCTTAAAAAAGCCGATCCCAATCTCTCCCCGGCAGAAACTGATCGGTGGTGCGTCCAACGGCGATATCGCAACCACCAATTACGTCGATGATTATTCAATTGCCAAGGTCGGTGAAGGCATCGTGGGGGATGAAGCTTGCTATGTGATGGATCTGGTCGCCAAAAATAAAAAGGTCACCTACGCAAAAATCCGCTACTGGGTTTCCAAGACACGGTCAGTCGGGGTAAAGGCCGAATTCTTCACCGTCTCGGGCAAGATCTTTAAAACCGCTACCTTCGATTACGGCAACCAGGTCACTATCGACCGCAAGACCTATCCCTTTGTATCGAAGATGACCATCTTCGATAGCGTCGCAACCGACAATGTGACGGTGATGTCCTACGGTAAGATCAAGGTGCGACCGGTGTCCGATGCCACCTTTAACCTTAACCTGCTGATGAGGTAACAACGTGGGTCGCCTCTATGCCCCATCTACGTGGAGACTCATTGTCAGCAGGACTTGCGGCTGGTTGGTTACTCTGGCTGTTGCCCTGCTCATTTTGGCAGCAAGTTCCGCAGTGGTGCGTGCGGCTGATGCTGAAGGCACAAAGTCGCCACCGGAACAGGCCTACACCTTGCGGGATGAACTACTCGATGGCCTTGATGCAACCTACCGTGGCCTCGTGTGGGAGACGATACAACGGTCGTCCAACACGTCCCAGAATCCGGACAATAGTTTCGCCCGTCTACCGGGCTCGTTGTTGACCGGCGAACTTCGGCCCGATTTCAGTCTGGACTACAGGACGTTTGCCTTCAGTATTAAGCCGCGGGCAAGGTTCGATGGGCAGAAGGTCCATCAGGGGGACGCCGAAGGGGAGACGGGCACCGAGACCGAACTGTTTATCAATGAATGGTTGATGCGGGTACAGTTGAGTGAACGGTTACTGACTTCTTACGGGCGAGAAAACCTGCAATGGGGACCGAGCTTTCTTACCTCGTCGTCGAACCCCTTTTTTAACGACAACGGGCGGCTTCGTCTCAACACCGAAGTGCGGGGGCGAGATTTCGCCCGCCTGGTCTGGCTACCATCCGAAAGCTGGACTATCTCGGCTATTGCCAATACCGGCGCCGGTGCTTCAACCGCCGGTGAATCCTTCGATGAAATCTTTTCGCTAAAGGTCGATTGGGTTGGCGAGTCTTCTTACGCTGGCGTGATCGGCTCGCATAAAAAAGGAACAGGCAGTCAGCTTGGCGGCTATGTGGGCGTAACAGCTTCCGATGCACTGCTAACGTATATCGAGGGTCGGGTGCAAAAAGGGTCCGAAGCATTGTATCCAACGCAGTCGACCAACCCTTTTGGCCTGACTATGGCCGCGACAAAGTCGGACGATTCCGACCTGAAAACCATTGGCCTTTTCGGTCTGAGTTATACCCTTGAAAGTGGGCCGACGCTGACGCTTGAGTACCTGTATAATGGTCAGGGATATACATCGTCCGAAGCCAGAGTCTACTATGATCTGCGGCAGCAGGCCTCCGATGCATTCACTGCCGGCGGGCCGAATACCGGTCTAGCCGCGCAGATCCTTGGCGCCACGGTATCACCCGGTTTGAGTTTTTTGCGCCGTCACTATCTGATGTTGCAGTACGTGCATTCGGATATCGGTGATTCACTCAGCCTGACCGGGCGGTGGTTGCTCAATCTGGAAGAGGGCTCAAGTCAGCTCTATGGAAGCGTGGTATATTCGCTGGGCGATCATGTTGAACTGTTTACCACCGGTATTCTAACTAGTACCCAGCCCGATACAGAGTTTGGTTCGATGCTCAGCTACCAGTGCACGCTGGGGTTGACCTATGTTTTCTAGGCCCCTGTCGTATTTGCAGCTGGCGCATGGATAGTCCGACAGGCCCCTGGGGCGACAGGCAATGAAGGCCAGCGGCCCTCCCACGTGGAAAGAGAGTTAAATGAGTACACCTCCTCCAGCGGATCATCAGTCGTGGTTGACACCGCAGCTCACCTTTTCGCACGTGTTTGGTACGGTCGCTCTGACCGTTATCTTTAATACAGTTATTGCCCTGTTCTTAGATGCAATTTCGGTGTTCAATATCTCTTTTCTTGTGATGCTGGTCATCTCCCAGTGTGTTGGCCTATCGATCTGTATAGCGTCTAAGGTCCTGTTTTTCACACTGACTCCTCGATGGCTACCGTTGAAACTTCTGTTAATGACGGCCGCTATCCTCGTGGGGACGTTTATCGGTATCTTTTTAAGCACTCTTCTGGTCGGTGACTCGCTCGGAGAAGATGGCCGTTACAGTTCGCCTCAAGGGCAGATCCTGATTCTGGGCCTCTTTTTCGGATCAATCATCGCTTACTTTTTTATCTCGCGCGACCGGCTGTCACACACCGAAATGCAAGCCCAGGAAGAACGCTTAAAACGTGAAACGGCTGAAAAGCAGGCCGCAAAAACAGAACTGCGCCTCTTGCAGGCGCAGATCGAACCTCACTTTTTATTTAATACCCTGTCGACACTTTTGAGCTTGCTTGAAACCGACACTTCTGCCACTAAACAGATGCTGGAAGACCTGATCCATTATCTGCGTACCAGCTTGGCAACCAGCCGGCGAGAGGTTGTCACCCTGAGCCAGGAAGCCGATCTGATCCGTGCTTATCTGATGCTCTTTAAGGTGCGGATGGGCGACCGCCTGACCTTTGATATTCACCTGCCCGAGTCGTTGAACAACACACCTTTCGCACCGATGCTGATTCAGCCTTTGGTCGAAAACGCGATCAAACATGGCTTGGAACCCAAGGTCGAAGGTGGCCACGTTTCGGTCACCTTTGCGAAACACGCCGGGGTGTTACGTATTCAGGTGGCCGATACCGGTTTGGGTCTAAAGGACAATGCTCCCAAAGGGGTTGGGCTTGAGAATATTCAGGAGAGGCTGAACTCCCTTTATGATGATGCCGGGCGGCTGGTCCTCAATGAGAATGCCGAAGCCGGACTCACGGTTACTCTGGAGGTGCCCTGTGGTTAATCGGCCCACCGCCATTATTGCTGACGATGAAGCACCGCTGTTGAAATTTCTACAGCGCCGCCTTGCTGAGGTCTGGCCCGAACTTGAGATTGTCGGTACCGCTCAAAACGGTTTGGTAGCAGTTGAGCTGATCGAAAAATCTTCGCCCGATATCGCGTTTCTCGATATCAAGATGCCGGGCCTGTCGGGGATCGAGGTCGCCACCAAAACCCTCGGTCAGTGCCACCTGGCCTTTGTCACCTCTTACGATGACTATGCTGTCGAAGCCTTCGATCGTGAAGCGATCGATTATCTGGTCAAGCCGGTTACGGTCGAACGTCTCAAAAAAACCGTCGAACGATTGAAAAAGCGAATTGAAGCCAGCCAGCAACCGACCGAATATCTTGCGCAGATGATGGCCTCCCTGATGGAACAATTACCGGCAGCAACGACCAGTCGCTATCTGAAATGGGTCAAAGCACCACAGGGAGGAAATGTTCGCCTGATTTCTGTTGAAGATGTTCTTTGTTTTAAAGCCGAGGACAAATATACGGTGGTGTATACCTCTGTAGGTGAAGTGCTGATCAATACACCGATCAAAGCATTGGTAGACGAGCTTGACCCCGACAAGTTCTGGCAGATTCATCGCAGTACGATTGTCAGTGTAGGAGCCATTGCGAAGGTGAGCCGTTCGTTAACGGGGAGGTATATGGTGAAGCTGAAAGGGGTTGATGAGGTGTTTACTGTCAGTCGTCCTTATGCGGCTTTGTTTAAGCAGATGTAGCGGGTAAAAAAGGAAGGTGTAAAGCATGTGTAAACTTTTTTTGGGTGCTGAGCAGGTTATTGGCAGAAAAATCACTCGCAATGCTTGCCAAAGGAAATCGCGGGATTCTGAAGAGAGTCGACCAGGCAATTTTGTCACTGGCAGAAACTCCGATTCCGAGAGTTCCGGGGACACCATAGAATGGCGCTAGTTTAAGCGGTTTCAGCGCAAATGTCGGGTCTGATGTGGAATTTCTCTATTTCCTGGACATGTGTCAATGTGGAAAAGAATCAAAGATCGGTTTTGCTTCTCGATTTCCTCACGATTTTTCTGATTTAG
>JAJRQB010000026.1 GCA_024280485.1 Deltaproteobacteria bacterium | reverse complement strand
CGCCATATCTTCATGATGCAAGGTACACTGAATAAGATCATCCGAAAAATTCCATTTATTGAGGACTGCAGCCCCAACAACTGCATGCGCATAAGGGAAATAACGACCCTCTACCTCATCAAAGCTCCCTTCTCCAGAATAAACAGCTGCAGCCAGAGAACTATAATTCTCCGGATCGCTATAGTTCATAATAATCATACCTAAGTGTCTGAACAAACCGGCCAAAAAAGCCTCTTCGGGATCAGCCGTATTAAAACGGCGAGCCAAAAACCGAGCTCCAACTGCACATCCAATAGCATCTTCCCACAACATTTTTTCGAGCAGACCGTAAGATTTGTTCATGCCCTCAAGACTGGCGGCAAGAACCAGAGATCGTAACGTACGCTCGCCCACAATCGCAATCGCATGATCCAGGGTCTTCACCTGTCTCTTGAGACTGAAAAATGACGAGTTTGCTACCTTTAGCAGGCGCGCAGAGACTGCCGGGTCTGAAGAGATTGCTTCACCCAGCTGAGAAAAGTTTGTCTCTGGACTTTGCAGCAGTCTCAAGACTTTAGTCGCAACTGCTGGCATCGGTGGAAGATCAGAAATAGACTGAACGACGGTCTGAAAATCTGTGGACATCTATATGCTCCTTGATTGAATGTTTCCAATTAAGTACACATTATAACAGTCCAACTATTAATTTCCAGTGTGCGAACAAACTTAATAGATTATTTATTAAAGAAAAAGATCGGGTACCAAAGGTTGTCCCTTTTCAACTGAATACGTTGAAAAATCTATGACACCTTCTTCACGAAGAACATCTTCATCTATGAAGAAATTGCCATTGCAGGACTTAGTATCGCGCTTAAACAGGGCAATTGCCGCATCGGCAACAATATTAGGGTGACGACAGTTTTTAGGGTCTACCATCCCTTTCAGCATAGCAAGAGCGGCGGTCTGAATTACTGTTTTTGGCCAAAGAGCATTAACACCGATTCCCTGTGGTCCAAATTCAGCAGCGAGTCCCAACACGCACAAACTCATACCGTACTTTGAAATCGTATAAGCGGTGTGCCGGGAAAACCATTTAGGATCAAGGTTGAGTGGTGGTGATAATGTTAAAATATGGGGGTTTTGGGATTTAAGGAGATAAGGAATACAAGCTTGGCTGGCAAAAAAAGTACCACGCATGTTGACCTGTTGCATCAAATCAAATCGTTTAGCAGGGACATCGAGTGAACCTGCCAAATAGATTGCACTGGCATTGTTAACCAGAATGTCTATTCCTCCAAAATGAGCGGCAGCTTCAGCCGCACAGTCGACGACCCGTTTTTCATCCCTCACATCCATGACCAAAGGCAAACATTGCCCTCCGGCACTGACAATTTCAGTGGCAGCGGTATGAATAGTTCCGGGCAGCTTTGGCTGTGGTTTATTACTGCGCGCAGCGATAACAATGTTGGCCCCTTCACGTGCGGCGGCCAAGGCAATTTCAAGACCTATTCCGCGGCTGCCTCCCGTAATGAAGAGAGTTTTACCTTTTAAGCTCATATGGTTACTCCTGACATCTCAATTTTATAAATCTTAGCAGAGAAATAACTGTCTACGTAATCAACTGGTGCCAAATCAACTTCGTATGAGAAACAAAATGAAAGCTAGGGTTTATTCTCTTTCTTGAGCAGAAAACAAGCCAGAGCGGGCAAGAGAAGTATCGCACCAAGCATATTCACTAAAAACATGAAGGTCAGCAGGATACCCATATCTGCCTGAAATTTAAGTGGAGAAAAAATCCAGGTAGAAACGCCGATCGCCAATGTGACCCCGGTGAAAATCACTCCATTGCCAGTGATTGCCAGCGTGTGAAGATAGGCCTGTTGCAGGGTTTGTCCTTCGTGCAGATAGCTCCGTAAACGGCTGAAAATATAGATGCCGTAGTCAACCCCTACGCCGACACCTAATGCTACGACAGGCAAAGTGGACACCTTTAATCCGATCTGAAAAATACTCATCAAGGCGTAAGCGAGAAGCGAAACCAAAGCGAGGGGAAGAACAATGCACAGAACTGATCTGACCGAACGAAACTCATAAAAACAAAGAAATATTACTGCACCAAACACGTACAATAGAATCGGAAATTGGGCCGCTGAAACTTCTTCATTTGTCGCCGCCATGACGCCAACATTTCCGGTTGCCAGTCTGAATTTCACATCCTTAGTTATAGTGGTGTCCCGGTAGCGTTTAACCTCAGAGACTATCTTTGAAATTGTCTCAGCCTTGTGATCTTTCGTGAAGATCATCACTGGCATAACACTACAGTCTGAATTCAACAGACCACTGCTTGTCGGAACGTAACTAACAGCCTGAACCATGGTTGACTGGTTGCGCGGTAAAACCCGCCATTTTAGACTACCTTCATTCCAACCAGAATTAATAATTTTAGCGATCCCGGGTAAACTGATGATCGACTGAACGCCATCAACATTGTTCATATGCCAGGCAAACCGGTCAATGGCAGTCATAATATCAAAATCGATACAACCATCGGGCTTAGTTTCAACTATCACCGTAATAACATCAACCCCAATGGAGAAATGTTCCGTGATAACAGCACTGTCTATATTGTAGCGAGAATCTGAACGCAACTCAGGAACACCACGGTGCATATCGCCGATTTTTACGTCTGATCCTTTCCAGAGGCCAAAACCGAGCAACAGCACTGCGATAACAAGAATGACAATAGCCGGCTTAGGTTCTACCGATTGCTCAAAGAAGCGCCAAAACGGTTTTAATACATTAATTTGTTCGTCGACCCGACGCTGGAATCGACGACCTGTCTTCACGTAAGAAAGAAGAATCGGCAGCAGTATCAGGTTCGTCAGGATGATAACAGCAACCCCAAGACTGGCAGTGATTGCCATCTCCTGAATCACCCGAATCTCTATCATGTGGATTGTCACAAATCCGATAGTATCACTGGCAAGTGCAATGAATCCTGGGATCAATAACTGACGAAAGCCCGCTTTGGCCGCGGTCATACTGTCAGCACCAGCTCGAACTTCAGCAGTATTGGCAGTTATCATCTGCACAGCGTGGCTGACACCGATAGCAAAAATCAGAAATGGAACCAGCAGACCCATCGGGTCGATGCCATAACCAAGCAGTGGAAGCAGGCCAAGTTGCCAGACAACTGCAATCAATGAACAGCTCAAAGGGATCAAGCTGAGAATAACTGAGCGGGTGTATAAGAAAACCAATAATGCCGTAATAACAAAAGCAACGAAGAAAAACAGGATGACCCGTTTTGCACCATCGGCGATATCACCAATAACCTTAGCAAAACCGATGATATGAACATCAATTTGGTCACTCTGATATTTGTCACGTATGCGTTCTTCAAGCAGATGTGACACTTTGATGAAATCAAGTTTTTCACCGCTGCTCGGATCAATTTCCAAAAGTTGGGCACTAATAACAGCACCAGTGAAATCATTGGCAACCAGTCGCCCTAAAATTCCAGCTTTGAGGATATTTTTACGGACCTTTTCAAGCCCCTCAGGGGTTGGTTCAAAGTCGGCGGGCACGACATTGCCACCAGCAATGCCATCCTCGACGACCTCAGTAAATCTGACATTTGGGGTAAATAAAGATGTAACCAGAGCCCGATCGACACCGGGGAGAAAAAACACATCATCAGTGGCTTTTTGAAGAGTATCAAAATATTCAGGGGTGAAAATATCGCCCTGCTTTGTCATCAGGGCAATCAAGACCCGGTTGGCGCCACCGAATTCCTTCCGGTGTTCGACATAGGTCTGCATATACTCATGTTCGAGCGGCAGCAGTTTACTGAAACCTGCGTCAATCCGCAGGTTGGTGACTGAATAGGCCATCAGAAGAGTCACCAGAATAAAAAATCCCAGGATCAGACGTCGATTATTAAAAACGAGTCCTTCAAGACTGGCTATTAAGGATTTAAGTTTCATGGGTTCTCCTGCTGCCCTACTTCTCAGTATTTAAATTAGTTAAAGACAGCTTGGTGACACCGAAGTCACCCACCGCGACGATCTCGCCGCCAGAGGCTTCCAATAAACTGCTGAAACCTCTCCTGTCAGGATCCTGGTGCAGATTGAAACTGTCACCATTGTCATGACTGATCAGAAGAGCACCGGCCATTCCAACGATCACAAGAGTACCGTCTTCCAAGCGCAATCCACCGGTCAAACCCGCCTCAGTTGCTGTTTCAATCTGTGTCCAAGTTTCACCGGCATCCTCTGAGCGAAATAAATTACCGCGTAATCCAAACAGCAGTAGCCGATCCTCTGTTAGAGGCAAAAGGCCAAAAAAAGAACCCATATAACCAGGAGTTAGGGCAACCCAACTTTCACCACCGTCATCAGAGCGGTAAGCAAGGCCCGCCTCAGCTGCGATATACAATTTGTCACCAACAGCCAGAATTTGATTAAGATGAAAATCATCCTCACTGATGTATCGTTTTGTCCAACTGCTTCCGGCATCGAATGTTTCCAGGAATACCCCATACGCACCGATCGCAAAGCCGTGCTGAGCATCCTTAAAATACACATCCAACAGTGGGCTTTCTGCGGCAGCATCTTCATAGACAAGTTCCCAGTTTTTGCCACCATCCTGGGTGCGCAAAATAACCTGATCATGACCAACCACCCAGCCGTGCGCACGATCTGTAAAGTAAACACCGGTCAAAGTTGCTCTTGTCGGGACCTGAGCTTGTTTCCAACTAATGCCGTTATCCACGCTGAGCAGGACATGCCCGCGCTCACCAACAGCGATAAAATTATTCTCAACGCGGTAAGCATCAAGGAGTAAGGAACGTGTCACAAGGGGAGCAAACACAGAGTTATCTGCGTCGATTGCCAAGGCAGGAGCCCAAGTGAGACCCAACAGAATCAAGGCAATGATCAGTTTAACGATGGAACATTCAACATTATGGCTTTTCATATTCAACCAACTCACAGTTTGTGCGCATGAAAAACGGTCGAGCCGATTCCGACCCGACCGCAGGATTCAAAAGTATCAATAAGTATTAACGGCGCCCAGAGCGGCGCAGTTCTCCTGGGGAATAATCTTTCAAGGTCCGCTTGATGTCGAAATCGTACATACTGCTTTCGTTGTCCAATCCGATTGCGATATAGCGCCCAGATTGAAGGTCGGTGTGAACCTCGAGAGTCGTCCAGAAGGTCGGCACCTCATAGTAGCTGATCGGATGTCCTTCCGACACGCGCCACAGTTGATCACGATTATCATAAATATCAACGGAAAGAATCTGCCAGCTATCCTCATCGATGTAAAATGTCCGGCGCTTGTAGAGATGTCGTGCCCCATCCTTCAAGGTCGCCTCAACTATCCAGACCCGGTGCAGCTCATAGCGCAGGTGTTCCGGGTTGAGGTGCAAGGGGGTCAGGATATCCTTGTACTTGAGAGAATCGCTGTGCAGCTTGTAGGAATTGTAAGGAACATACACCTCTTTCTTGCCAACAAGCTTCCAGTCATAGCGGTCCGTGGCACCGTTGAACATGTCGAACTGATCATTGGTCCTGATGCCATCAGATGCGGTCCCGGGATTGTCATAGGAGACATTCGGGGCTCTTCTAACCCTTCGTTGGCCGGGATTGTAAACCCAGGCGGCACGCGGTTCCTTAATCTGATCCAGCGTCTCGTGGACCAGAAGGATATTACCTGCCAGACGCGGTGGCGCCTTCACTTCCTGCTTGAAAAGCAGGATTTTATTGTCAAGTTTCTCTTCGGTCATCCCTTCGGCGCTGTAGACAAGATCGAACTCATCTTCAAATTTGACCAGGGTATAGGCACCTCCGCGAGTCAGGGCCGCCTGGGCAATTTTCCGTGAAGCAATATCACCCCGATAACGCAGCAGATGATTCCAGATGACTTCAATTCCTGTTTTTGGGATAGGGAACGGAATTCCATTCACGGTACCCTTGACCCCGTCTCCATTGTTAACCAGCTCTGCAGTCGCAGCGACTTTACGGGTGGCATCATAGATGCGTTGTGGGGCAGCAGCACTACGATGAGTCGGATAAACATTCATTTTGAAACTCGGATAAGTCTTCAACATCGCCTGATGACCGGCCGATAAATTACCAGAATATTTAGCCATGTTCTCCGCGTCAATGGTGAACTCAGACTTGTCGGCAGCAAAAGGATCAGGGTGATGGTCCCCTTTCTTATAGCCTGCAGGGGGGGTGGCAATACCTCCCTCCCACGCGGGAATCGTTCCTGATGCATTCCCAGCCATTTCTGCTCCGAGTGGAGTTAGATCTTTGCCCAACCGGCTAACCTCCTCGGCACTCAACTGCGCCCAACAGAGAGACGAGATGCCGACAAGCAGCAAAGTAGCGCAGATTGTAATCGATGATTTCAGATACATATGACTTCCCCTATTCCTTAGAATGAATACTTGATGTTGGCGGCCACAATATCGCGGTCATTGATCAGATTATAACGTCCAGCGCCGAAGAAATTGGTGTAGCTGAGATCGGCAGTCCAACTGTTCAGATAGTTGGCACTAAGCCCCAGCGTCACTGCCTTACGCCCTTCAACAAAATTTCCACCCGGACCTGGACTGATACCATCGACATCATGTTGCCATGCAATACGAGGTGAAAGGGTCACAGCACCGATAGCGTTATTATAGTCAAGTTTTGTAATGAGACGGTATCCCCAGGAAGTGGCATCGGCAAATTGATCCGCAGGCTCAATCTCACCGAAATGGGCGGCAACCAGGCTTTCATTGCCACTGATCGGAGTACCGGGGCCGTTTAAGCGCAGCTCATCTTTGTCCGGCATGTCGTTAACATGAGTAACCGCAACTTCGCCGAGCAGGACAAACTGATTAGCTCCGAATCTTGGTCCGAATAATTTGGTCGCTGTCGTCTGCACCTGCACCACATCACGTTCTATGTAGCCAATAACATCACTCTCGAAGGGTAACAGGCCCATCTGACCGAAGGCTGCCAAACCGGCAGCCGCGGTGTTACCTGGGCTGAGATTGTCCTGGGCACCGAGAGCCGCAAAGAGGATTTCGATGTCATCAATCTGCAACGGTGCATCCTTACGATATGAGACCTCACCCTGCAAAGCGATGCCGGAACCGATAAGTTGGGTGTTGAAACTGGCACCATAGAGTTTGATGTCCTCGGGGTAGCTGATAAAGTAGCTTGCGGTTTCAGCATAGGTCAGGCCTTGGGGATCAACACCAGCGGCAGCGGCAGCAGTTCCAGTCCGCGCATTGATGAGGGGCAGCCGGCTGTGATAGTTGATGAAGTAAAAGCCGAATTCAGTATCATTTAACTCAGGAGCGAAAACACGAAACGCCAAGCCATACTGGCCGTCATCTGAAGCTTTCCTGGTTGCTGAACGTCCAACAACGGCACCTGACGCAGGTGAAGTAATGTCCGGCACTCCACCCCAGCCGAGCATGATCCGGCTGCCGCCGTCACCGGCAAAGTCGTTAGTGCTCCAGTAGGAACCGGGCGGGTCGATTACCGTCTCCTCCCAGTCATACAGGTAAAAGCCTTCGATGGTGGTATTATCGGTAGGGCTGATAGAACCCCAGACCAACCCTTCCGGGGTCAAGGCCTCCTTCAGCTCGGCACCCGGCAGGCGGATCGCACTGACGTTGACCGGGTTGATAACATTTATGCTGTTCTGAATAAAGGTACTCTCGCCCCAACTGACCACCTGCTCACCAACACGGATCTGCATCGGCATCGAACCGACGTCGAAGGAGGCGTGGACATAAGCATCCAACAGATCAGTGTCGCTGCCAACCAGATCGAGAGCTTCAGAGGTCAATGGTGCTTTGTCACGATCACCATCCTCGTTTTCAATATCGTAGAAAGTTGTACCGCGCAGGAAAAATCCGAAATCACGGTAGGTCACATCGAGCTCAGAGGTCAGCTTGAATACATTACTGATCAACCCTTTGTCATAATTCAGGTTGCCATCGTCAAAGTTAACGGAACGCGCAGTATATTTGGTGGGATCGACGGCGGTACCGATCAGCTTTGAACTCTGATCCTGAACCCGCCAGGTCGCTCCATATGAGAGGGTCGAGTCCAAACTACCGGAAATATCTCCCATTTCGAACTGGAACGCCATTACGGGAGATGCGAGAAAAATTGATAGAAAAATAGCGGTTAATATTACTCCGCTGACACGAGAGCCGGTTTTCACAAGGTCGTTGATTGTTTGAATAGTCATATCCACCCCTTTGGGCAACTGATTAAGTTTGAAATTCACTTTATCCACGAAAACAGTCACCTTATTCCAGCACTGAAGGATCAGAGACCGTGACCGTCGCACCATCTGTCGCCAAGAAAGTCGCCATAGCAGTCTGCATAACGCTCGTCACCAAAGCATCGCCCGTCGGATCGAGAATGGAACTGTGATCCCCGGAGATAAAGCGTAACTGCACCTGATCTGTGGCCGGTGGCGTTGCACCCCCATCATAAAGCTCTAAACCCATAGCCCTAACCAAAGGGTCTGTCCCCGCAAGAGGAGAAGGTACGGTGCCAGCAGGAGCATCTGCCATGACATTATTTGGGACAACACCGTCACCGAGGACTTCAAACAACAGAACTCCGCGACCGGTTCCAACAGCAGCTGCATGATTGAGCGGATCGGCAGTATCAATGACTGTCTGAAACGCACCCATGAAGCTCTCAAAATCAGCGGTACCTTTTATGACGCCATTGGCCGCAAGACCTGCAGCAATCCTAGGGCCGAAAGTAGCGGAACCATCAAGTAATTTAGCTACTCCCCCACCAGGCATGCCAAGAACTGCCGAATTAACACTGGTCTCCAATGCAACGAAACCAACACCGACCATCGCTCCGAGGGAATGGCCAACAAAATAAATATTGGCGGTATCAAAATCGGTACCAGCACTGCCATAATCCATTGAGTCTAAGGCTATTTTCAAAGCAAAGAGATCGGCTACAGCCTGTCTACCATTGTCCCTGGTTGTCAGCAGGCTAGAAAGGTTGATGTAATGCGTACCGGACGAATCTGCCGTACCATCAGGACCTGCCGCGCCGGTGGTATTGCTGACGAGATCCAGATCAAATGTCCGCTCGATACCCGAATACAGATCCGCAGTCGGAGCAAGACCATGCAAAGGGAGGTCAATAGCAACCACGGCAAAACCTGCAGCCGCTAACGAGTCGGCGGCGGCCAGCATAGCGGTCCGATTACTAGTAATCCCATGTTGAAAGATGACGGTCTTCCAACCACCGGCTGGCTTGCTGTTCCCGCTGCTAGTATTCGGAATCGTGACCAGCAGTGGTATAGTTTCGCTGCTGGTTACAGACGGAGTTGAGTTCGCAAATGTCAGATTAGACGCGCCCGCACCCGTCCAGAACTTGGTCAGAGGATCGGTCGGCGTAGTCGCATTCGTCAGATAGTATGGAACTGTCAGACTTCCGAAATAAACATCCGCCAGACCTGGTCCTGCGAGCAATAGATCTGCAGTAGTATAGATACTGGTCGGATTGATCGCTGATGTGCCAGTCGCGGCCGTCTTTGCAGCACCTAAGACGATACCCACTGACTGGGTCGTAAACGTCCAGCTGAGGATAACCGTACTGGTATCAACACCGGCTCCGGCCAGCGCCGCTTCCTGAAGATTCACCAGTGCCCTCACGCCTTCAAGAGCAGCAGCCGGCGTCCCGGTGAGATCATTGGGCGTTTTGGCAATCATGTAGTGAGCTGAAATCTGGGGATCCAGACCACTGGCACCCTTGATACCATCAGAAAGCATCACCATATAGTTGGTACTAGATTTCAGAGGTGCGGTCGGTAAGATCACAAGAGTTGACCCGGTTGCATCCACCGACGAAATAGCAGGTACGAATTCGACTCCAAAAACAAGCTCTCGGATAATGCCGGTCACTGCACGACTGGCACCAGTAACAGTCACTTCAAAGACCCTTACGGAGGAAGAAGTCAGAGTCGCAGAATTAATGGCGCCGCTGAAACTGGTGCTGATAGGAGCGATGGTAGAAAAACCATCGAGGGCATTCATGGCAACCTTGGGGTCTGAAAAATCCGTCGCGCTCACGACCGGAATATTGAGTGTCGCATCGGTTGACCCAGTAAATAAAATGTTTGTTGGAAATGGCAAGACGCCAGCAGTGAGATCGAAATAGGCAGTAAATCCATTTCTATCGAGATTGAGTTCAGCAGCGACATCCTTGTTGTCACCACCGCAACCCGACAGCAAAAGTAGTACGGAGAGAGCTAGAAACCAGAGTGCCCTGTACATAGAAACGTCTCCTTTTGAAAAAATGTGATCAAACTTTCCAACGATGGCGGCATATCAACAAAACCGGCACCAAACGCCTATAATTGTGATGCTACATCTATTTTTCAGTCCCTCGAGCCGAGGCAAAATTCGCATGATCAACAATATTTTCAACGATATCAATACTACACTGGGTTGAGATTAATCCGCAAGATGTAAAATAGCGTTCTAAACCCAGAAACAAAAAACTCATGAGAATGTTAACCATCCTGTTTTATTCAACTTATAGTAGTATAACAAATTTATTCTCAATCACTAACAGGCGCTAAACTCCACTCTAAACTTCTACACGTAGGGCCAGTCAGCTACGAGACAAACTAGCCTCCAGCCAACTTCAAATTTTTCAGTGCAGCGTCGCTTGCTTGACGCTACCGTAAACGTTATAGAACAGCTTTATATTCACGTCAACTATTTTAAACTTAGTCTTTCTTTACATTTAACAGACGATAGGTAACATTAACATTAAAAGAAACCCAACACTTGGCAGGCTCCCATGAATGAGTTTCTCCTCACAGTCTTACTTATTGCTGCAGCTGTGCTGGCCGCCGGGCATGCCATGTTGCATAAACGCGACCCGCGTTCGACCTTTGGCTGGATTATGGTGTGCATCACTATTCCGGGAATCGGGCCGCTTATCTACTGGGTTTTCGGCGTTAACCGAATCAGAACGCGCAACTGGAAAATGCATGGCCGCGAAAGTAACTGGCCGGCGGCGGCGATATGTGATTGGTCCCCTGGCCTCGCTAAATCGAGCCCGTTCAGCCAAGAGAATTTTTCATCCTTTCTCAACCTCTCAGATCATGTCACCCGTCGCCCTCTATTGCCTGGCAACCGGATCACGCCACTTTACAATGGTGAGCAGGCCTACCCTGACATGCTTGATTCAATCAATAACGCAAAAGAAAATGTCTATCTTTCCACCTACATCTTTGAATCAAACAAAACCGGTAAAAATTTCATCGCGGCACTGGCACTTGCAAAAGAGCGTGGTGTCAGAGTCCGAGTCTTGGTTGATGCCTTAGGAGAACGCTATAGTTTCCCGGTCGCACGCTGGTATATGCGTCGCAAAGGGATATCCGTGACTCGGTTTCTACCTTTTTCATTATTGGCTCGTGGCTTTCACCTGAACTTGCGTGGCCATCGCAAAATCCTTACAGTCGACGGATGTATCGGTTACACAGGTGGAATGAACATCGGTGATCGTCATTTGGTGGGTGACCCTAAAAGTAAAAAAAGGGTTATTGATGTTCACTTCAGGCTCGAAGGACCTACTGTCAGCCAACTGGAAGATGCATTCGCCGAAGACTGGCTATTTGCAACAGGCGAGAGATTACCAGCAACCCAATCACCCCAACTCCTAAAATCTCAGGGGAATGCTTTTTGCCGCGGGATTAGTGCTGGCCCCAACGAAGATTTTGAAAAACTACGCTGGATCATCAACGGCGCGATTGCATGTGCTCGTAAAAGAATCCGGATCATGACCCCTTATTTCATTCCGGAGCGGCCACTTGTTTACGCACTTAATACGGCGGCATTACGCGGTGTAGAAGTCGAGATTTTCCTTCCAAGCAAAAACAATTTGCCCTACGTAACTTGGGCGACCCGCGCTTATCTGACAGAGCTTCTTCAATATAACGTCAAAGTCTACTACCAGCCCCCACCCTTTGTTCATAGCAAGCTGCTCGTTATCGACGACGCCTATGCGCTAGTTGGATCGACCAATCTAGACCCTCGTAGTTTACGCCTTAATTTTGAATTTAACCTCGAAGTATATGATCAAGATCTAATCGGTAATCTCTGCCACCATTTACTACAGCTAGAGAGAATTCACGTGAGCTGACCTTGGCAGAGATCCAGGAACGCTCTATGAGCGTCAAGCTTGTCGATGCGACTGCCAAACTTTTCTCTCCATTCCTCTAAATATTTCGTGTATTCTTCAGAGCAGTCATCAGATTAACCTTTTTAATCCGAAATGCTATGGCATGAAACTGATTAATAAAACCATCGACCAATGTCTCAACCGTAGCAGTGGTGCCTATAAAGGCTACCTGTCTCCCAAAATACCGAAACAGTTCACCATCCCGATCATTGAAGAAGTCAGCAACCGCATTGAATCAATACCGGGGCTCATTGACCGCCGACTCAAACGAGACGTACCAGGCCTCAGGTTTGCTAAACCATTAATCATTTTTGATGATATTACTCGCGCCATAGCAGGCGAAAAGATTGCTTCGCAATTCAAAACAATGGGTGCACATCCGACAACCGAAATCGTATCAAGCAATAGCATCAGCGAGATCGAACGTATTCTAGATAGCGGACTCAAGCGTTTTGCCGGTTTGGAATTTGACTGTGAAATTTCATCCACCCATATTGATCAAAAGTATGGCGCGGTTAAATGTGGCGAGAAGCGCTACGATATTGTTTACGGTGTTGGCGGCGGAAGTGTCATCGACGTCGCCAAGTATGTTGCATACAAACTCAACCTCCCCTTCGTATCAATCCCAACATCGCTTGCCAACGACGGCTTCGCCTCCCCTTTCTCAGTTATCAACCTAGGCCAGGATGGCACCATGACACTCTGTGCCAACACGCCACTGGCGGTCGTTGTAGATATTGATCTTATTAAGTCAGAAGACCCCGGCTACCAACGACGCATCCGTAGTGGAATAGGCGACCTGCTCTCCAATCTCACAGCAGTTCTCGATTGGCAATTAGCTGACCAGAAGAATAAGGAACGCTATGAAAGTTTCTCTGGATTTCAGGCAATCTGTGGAGCACAACTGGTCATGAATGAATTGCGAACAAAAAAGGATATTTTTTACGACGATCACTTCCTTGAAACATTAGCCTGTTCGCTGATCGCGAGTGCTGAGTCGATGAGTCGTTATGGCTCAAGCCGTCCGGCCAGTGGATTTGAGCATAAGCTTTACCACGCTTATAACGTATTGACCGACTTCGCTCCAAGAGCAACCCACGGCGAACTTGTTGCGATAGGAGCTCTCTGTTCAAGCTATGCTCATGGAAAATTTCAGGACAATTTACGTGAGGCTTACATGTACGCAGGGTTGCCGGTCAGCAACAAAAATCTAGCGGATTGTGGAATTGATCGGAAGATTCTCTTAAAGGCGGTTTCCGAAGCTCAAAAGGTAAAACCAGAACGCTACACCATTTTAGAAGATCGAGGGGTTGAGAAGATGCTGTCTGCCCTACATGAGGCCTATCCTGACTAAAGGTGGAAACCAAACTGCTGAACAAACATCTAGAAAGGTCTGCAATAGAGGCCTAGAACCTACCGCTTTCTCTTCTCAAAGTTGCTATCTTTGAAGTCGCCCTCGTCGGATCAACCCCCAAGTAAACCCAGGAATTTCCTCTCAAAAACTTGACTATTCCTTCAGACTCAATCAAACGATCAAGTTCCTGCGGACTGACAAAGCCGAACATTCCGTCAATATAAACCACTTCGATTTCAGCCATAAATCACCTCCACTGCAGTCAATAGTACCATAAACAAAGATTTTCTCCTGGCATGGCACCTCAAGCAGGAAGGTCGACGATGAAATGGGATTCGCCGTCGATCGGGCCGGTAAACCATTAAGGGAATCCACCTTGCTAGGTTACCGCTATGCTTTCAATAAAGACATTCTTCCTGCAATCGGTTCTATGGAAGTCGCTGACATTCGCAAGAAGCACATTATTCCCATGCTTGAGAAGATCGAAGTGCGCGGATCCCATAACCAGGCGAACCAGGTTTACAGGAGGTTGCAACGCGTTCTTTCTTTTGCGGCTGCGCGGGACTTGATCGAGTTCAACCCCACGCAGACAATGGAGCCGGTTGGCAAAACACAATCTAGGGACAGAGTGCTTACACCTGACGAGATCAGAACGTTAATGATTTGGGAATCTAAATCAAAAGAAGCACACCGCATCATAAAGCTTGTACTTATGACCGGCGCACGACCTGGAGAGGTAGCCGGGCTGAGCCAAAAAGAGATCACCGACAGTTGGTGGAAAATCCCAGCAATAAGAACAAAGACCGGCAACGAGCAACTTGTCTACTTGTCTACTTGACCAGTGAAGCAAAAGAACTATTGCCGGAGGATTGCTTTTCAATTTCCCGCCACGTTGTTGACAGATGTCTTGCCAGAGCTATAAAAAGTGCAGACACGAATCCAGAAGGCGCACAACGCCTAAAAGGTGGGCAGCCCTCCCCGCTCTATATCGAAAAGTTTGTCCTGCACGATTTGCGTCGTACTATGGCAACAGGTCTAGCAGAGCTTAGCTTTAGTGATGAGATTATCGACGCTGTGCAAGGTCGGCAGAAGCGCGGAGTTGTTGCGGTATACAACCGGCACGACTATATACCCGAACGGAAACGGGCAGCACTTGCATGGGATCGAAGACTGCAAGCCATCATAACCGGTGATGATGGTGCCAAGGTTGTCAATATCAAGTAACACCAAAGCATACGTCCCCTGGCAGCGTTACCAATGCCATCTTCAGCGCAATACCAAGCATATGTCCCCAAAGTTTCTATGAAGGAACCGGTTGCTGCGGCTCTCTGCCAAATTTTCACTGCGGTTGATCGTGCAGAGGGGACCGCATAAACACAGGCATTAGCAACATATCTGACGACGATAATTAAGAGTTTTTGTTGCAGAAAACTTTCCCCCTTTCCTAGCCCCAACAAAAGGATTCACCCTCCTCTTGTGATTCAACTATTTCAGCTACTTCGAACGTTTAGACGCAGGCATTGACGCGGTTTTCCTTCCATAGTTCACCTTGGCCTACCTGAGTTCCCTACCCTGCTGCAGCATCTGTCAAAATGCTACCATCACCCTAGATTCTGCGCACTGAACACATAAAAGCCCGACCACTTTCGTGATCGGGCATTGATTTACTTGGCGCCGAAGGGGAGATTCTGCCAACCAAATACTTATTCAATGTTTTCAGAATGTTAGAAAGAAACTAATCCTGGAAGTTGCGTTCAGAACGTTACTATTTGCACCCTATATACAACCAAATGCCGCGATAAACAATATGCCTGGCCAATGACCCATTTTGAGTTATGTCCCCAGTACGAAGAAGACAAACATCATCCGGCGGGTCTAATGATTTGCTGAGCTCCCAGCCCGAACG
Organism: Deltaproteobacteria bacterium; assembly: GCA_024280485.1. Classification (GTDB taxonomy): domain Bacteria; phylum Desulfobacterota; class Desulfuromonadia; order Desulfuromonadales; family Geopsychrobacteraceae; genus Geopsychrobacter. The sequence continues at coordinate 205 of JAJRQB010000026.1, read as the reverse complement.
AGACAAAGTACCCTATGGACTACGGTAACCGACTCGACCCTGTGGACTTGAGGTGTCGGTACTTAACGGGATGTTGCTCAAACCGATCTGAATTTTGCGACGAAGCTACAACCGATTCATTACGAAGGCTAAATTAAACAGCAGCGTAGAAACAATATTGCCCCGAGCCATGCTTCAAATCAGCAGAGATTGGCCTTATGTTCTT